>CADCWB010000025.1 GCA_902806295.1 uncultured Sphingomonas sp.
AATCGAACAACCCGCCGCTGATCGGCTCGCCGTTAATCGTCACATGACGTTCGTCGAGGTGCCACCCGCGCGGGCGGACCTTGAGCACGGCCGGAGTTTCGCTTAGCCGATACTCCTTGCCGGTGCCGGGATCGGTGAAGCCGAGGGTCCCTTGCCAGCGTGCCCGCAGATTGAGCTGCCCTTGCAGCAGCTCGTCCCAGGCCGGCGCCGTCGCATCCTCGAAATCTGCCATGAACACTTTCGCACCGCTGTTCAGCGCGTTGATGACCATCTTGGCGTTGGTCGGCCCAGTGATCTCGACCCGGCGATCGAGCAGGTCCGTCGGAATTTCTCCCACCCGCCACTCGCCTCCACGGATGTCAGCGGTCGCTTCGGAAA
The DNA here is from genome assembly GCA_902806295.1 of uncultured Sphingomonas sp. Lineage (GTDB taxonomy): Bacteria > Pseudomonadota > Alphaproteobacteria > Sphingomonadales > Sphingomonadaceae > Sphingomicrobium. The sequence continues at coordinate 379 of CADCWB010000025.1, forward strand.
AATCCGGCAGCTCGCCCGCATCGTACCGCTTCTGCCGCTCGGCTCGCGCCGCCAGCAGCGAGCGGCGGCGTGGTTCGAACCGCTCGTGAAGCTCGGTGAGGAACTCCAAAGCGTCGGCGGTGAGGAGCTCGCTTGCGCCCTCGATCCCGCTTGCGGCCGCCTCAACCCGAGGCCGGTCCAACACGGTGCTCACGCCTGGCGGACCTCCGGCTCGACGCAGATCGAGTATCGCTCGGTCGCTGCGCAACGGTCACGGAAGGTCAGCCGCTGCCATTCCATGCGCGCTCTGACCTCGTCGTGGAAAGGTCCGCTGACCCGCTCCGTACCGGGCTGGAGCTGCTTGAAGGCGCAGTCGGCATATTCGCCGCCGACGATCCAGAAACGTTGAGCCATGATGATACTCCTTACTCGGCCGCGACGAACTGGGCGGCTTCGGTGGATTCGCTGAGTGCAGTGGTCGATGCCTGGCCGGCGCTGACCGCCTGGGCGATCGCGTCGAAATAGCCGGTGCCGACTTCGCGCTGATGGCGGGTGGCAGTGTAGCCGTCCTTCTCCGACGCGAACTCGGCCTGCTGCAGCTCGGAATAGGCCGCCATGCCGGTGTCGCGGTAGCCGGACGCCAGTTCGAACATGCCGTGGTTGAGGCTGTGGAAGCCGGCCAGGGTGACGAACTGGAACTTGTAGCCCATCGCGCCGAGCTCGCGCTGGAACTTGGCGATGGTCGCCTGATCGAGCTTGGCCGCCCAATTGAATGAGGGGGAGCAATTGTAGGCGAGCAGCTTGCCCGGGTGGACCTTGTGCACCGCTTCGGCGAACTTGCGGGCATCATCCAGGTCCGGGTGCGACGTCTCCCACCACAGCAGGTCGGCATGCTCGGCAAAGGCCAGCCCGCGAGCGATGCAGTGGTCGAGCCCACTGCCCTCACGCAGACGGAAGAAGCCTTCTGGAGTCCGCTCACCGGTGATGAACTGTTGGTCGCGCTCATCAACGTCCGAGGTGATGAGCTTGGCGCTCTCGGCATCCGTGCGGGCGACCAGCACGGTTGGAACTCCGCAGATGTCGGCCGCCAGTCGGGCCGAGTCGAGGTTGCGAACCGCCGCTTGGGTTGGGATCAGCACTTTGCCACCCAGGTGACCGCACTTCTTTTCCGATGCCAGCTGGTCCTCGAAGTGCACGCCCGCGGCGCCCGCCTCGATATAGGCTTTCATGATCTCAAAGCAGTTCAGCGGACCGCCGAAGCCGGCCTCCGCATCGGCGACGATCGGCACATACCAGTCGCGCTTGGCGCCACCTTCCATGTGCTCGATCTGGTCGGCGCGCTGCAGGGTGCGATTGATCCGGCGGGCGAGTTCGGGACCGGCGTTGGCCGGGTAGAGCGACTGGTCTGGGTACATCGCCCCCGCCGTGTTGGCGTCGGCCGCGACCTGCCAGCCGGATAGATAGATCGCCTGCAGGCCGGCGCGAACCTGCTGCATGGCCTGGTTGCCGGTTACCGCGCCAAGCGCGCGAACTGGCTCGTCCTGACTCTTCAGCAGCTCCCACAGCTTCAACGCACCGCGCCGGGCAAGCGTATAGTCGATCGGCACCGACCCGCGCAGTCGCAGCACGTCGTCAGCGGAATAAGGCCGGTCGATTCCATCGAAGCGCCCGGGCGGAGCGGAAACGACTTGGTCATAACTTGTCATGCAGAAAACCTCGAGTGAAAATAGAAAGGGTTGCACCATCAACTCTCCTTGGGGCGGCGAGGCACCGGCAAAAAAGGCGTGACAGTCACAAGTTGACTTGTGATTCTGAGTTGATGTTGACAGAGTAGTTGAAAGATGACCGAGCAAAAGCTGTTCCTGGGCCACCGGTTGCGCCGGCTGCGGCGCGAGCGCGAGCTTTCGCAAACCGCGATGGCCAGCAGCCTCGGGATCAGCCCAAGCTACCTCAACCACCTGGAGCGCAACCAGCGGCCGGTGACGGCCGGGCTGCTGCTGAAGCTCGCCAACGGCTATGGCGTCGACATCCTGTCATTCGCGACGGCCGGCGGGCACAAGACCGGACCCGACGAGCTCAACGAGATCTTCGGTGATCCGATGCTGCAGGACCTGGGTGTGCCACGCTACGAGCTGGTCGAACTGGCCCACAACGAGCCCTCGGTCGCGGAAGGAATCGCCCGGCTCTACGCCGCGCTGAAGGAATCGCAGAAGCTGCCGGCCTTGTCGGAGCCCGACGACGTCCGCTCCCTGGTCACGCCCGAGAATTGGGTGCGCGACTATATCCAGCAGCACCGCAACCACTATCCCGAGTTGGAAGAAGCGGCGGAAACGCTGGGCGGTGCGCTTACCGATCCGTTATCGGTCGCCGAACCGCTCCGCCGGCGCCTCAAGGACGCATGGGGGATCACCGCGCAGGTCGTGCCGCAATCGGTGCTGGGCAACCTCAGCCAGACCTACGACGCCGAACGCCGGCTGTTCATGGTGTCATCGCAACTGAGGGCCGAGAACCGCACCTTCGCGCTCGCCTACCAGCTGGCGTCGGCGGAGTTCGCCGGGCTGCTCGACCGCATGGTCAGCGATGCCGCGCCGCCGGACGAGGGCATCGCCCAACTGTTGCGGATGAGCCTCGCCAACTATGCCGCCGGGGCGATCATGATGCCCTACGGCAAGTTCCTGCGCTCGGCGGAGGAAATGCGTTATTCGATCGACCTGCTGTGCGGGGAATATGGCGCCAATGTGGAACAGGTGGCGCATCGGCTGACCACGCTCACTCGGCCGAGTGCCCGCGGAGTGCCTTTCTTCATGCTGCGGGTCGATCCGGCCGGCAACATTTCGAAGCGCTACGCCGGGGACCGCTTCCCCTTTTCGCGCTTTGGCGGCACTTGCCCGCGCTGGAACCTCCATGCGGCCTTTCAAGCGGCAGGCCAGGTCGTCACCCAGCTGATCGAGACGCCGGACGGCCACCGCTATTTCACCGTGGCGCGCACGATCGAACGGCCGATCAAGGCCGAGCTGCAGGGCGGGTTGCTGGCGGTTGGGCTCGGCTGCGACATCGACCATGCGCATAAGCTGCATTGCGCCGAGGGCATCGATCTTCACAACGCTCCGGTGACTCCGGTCGGCCCGGCGTGCAGCATTTGTCCGCGGATGGACTGCGCCTATCGCGCGACCCCGCCGGCCGGGCGGCAGCTGGCAGTGCACGAGAACCGCAAGACCATCTCGCCCTATCCATTCCTGGCCGGGTGACGCGGCGGAGCAGCTTCGCTAAGGCCGCGCGCCATGAGTGATGTCCAGCAAACCCTTGAGCGGATCGCTTCCGCGTCCGACCTTCACGCGCTTGATGCCATGCGCGTCGAAGCGCTGGGCAAAAGTGGCTGGGTGACGGGTCTACTGAAGACGCTGGGGCAGATGAGCCCGGAAGAGCGCCAGACCCGCGGCCCCGAGATCCAGGCCATTCGCACGCAGGTCACCGATGCCATTGCGGAGCGCAAGGCAGCGCTAGAAGCCGCCGAGTTGGAGCGGAAGCTGGCAACGGAACGGCTGGACCTTTCCCTGCCCGCGCCCGAGCGGCCGCAGGGGAGCGTCCATCCAGTCAGCCAGGTCATGGACGAACTGGCAGAAATCTTCGCCGACCTGGGCTTCGCGGTAGCGGAAGGTCCGGAGATTGAGACCGACTGGTACAACTTCACGGCGCTCAACATGCCGGAGAGCCATCCGGCCCGGGCGATGCACGACACTTTCTACTGCGAGCCCCGCGACGGTGAGCCCGCGCGTGTGCTGCGGACCCATACCTCGCCGGTGCAAATCCGAGCGATGCAGCAGCACGGCGCGCCGCTGCGGCTAATCGCGCCGGGGCGGGTCTACCGCTCGGACAGCGATGCGACTCATACGCCAATGTTTCACCAGATCGAAGGCGTGGTGATCGATCGCAGCATCCACATGGGACATCTCAAATGGACTCTGGAGACCTTCCTCAAGGCATTCTTCGAGCGCGACGATGTCGCCATCCGCCTGCGTCCGAGCTACTTCCCCTTCACCGAGCCCTCGGCCGAGGTCGATGTGGGCTGGTCCACGGTGAAGGGGCGCCGTGTCGTCGGCGGGCAGGAAGGGTGGATGGAGGTGCTCGGCAGCGGCATGGTGCATCCGCGAGTGATTGCCGCCGCGGGTCTTGATCCCGATGAGTGGCAGGGCTTCGCTTTCGGCACCGGTGTCGATCGGCTGGCGATGTTGAAGTACGGCATGAACGACCTGCGCGCTTTCTTCGATGGCGATCTGCGCTGGCTGAAACACTATGGGTTCAATGCGCTGGCCGTACCCACTTTAAGCGCGGGAGTGGGCGCATGAAATTCACCCTTTCCTGGCTCCGCGACCACTTGGATACCGATGCATCCGAGAAGGAGATTGCTGACACCCTGACCCGCATCGGGCTGGAGGTCGAGGACGTCTCCAACCCCGCCGAAGCGCTTGGTCCCTTTCGCGTCGCCGAAGTACTGACCGCCGAGCGTCACCCGCAGGCGGACAAGCTGCAGGTGTTGAGCGTGGACGCCGGCGAGGGTCCGATCCAAGTGGTCTGCGGCGCCCCCAATGCCCGCGCCGGAATGAAGGGCGTATTCGGCCCGCCGGGCGCCTACGTTCCCGGAAGCGACCTTACGCTCAAGGTTGCCGCCATCCGAGGCGTCGAAAGCCGCGGCATGATGTGCTCGGTCCGTGAGCTGCGACTGGGCGAGGAGCATGAGGGCATCATCGAGTTGCCAGCCGACGCACCGGTCGGCACAAGCTTCGCCAGCTTCGCGGGCCTGGACGATCCGGTATTCGACGTTGCGCTTACTCCGAACCGACCTGATTGCCTGGGCGTGCGCGGCATAGCGCGCGATCTTGCCGCGGCAGGTCTTGGCACCTTGCGCCAACAGGCGGACCGGGCGGTTGAGAGCAGCTTCGTCAATCCGGTTCCGATCCGAGTCGAAGAAGGCAGCGGCTGCCACGCCTTTTCGGGGCGGCTGATCCGCGGCGTCACCAATGGTCCTTCGCCCGGGTGGCTGCAGCGCCGGCTGACCGCCGTGGGGCTGCGGCCGATCTCGGCGCTGGTGGACATCACCAACTTCTTTTCGATCGATCAGGCCCGGCCGTTGCACGTGTATGACGCCGCCAAACTGCAGGGCGGGCTCACGGCCCGCCGAGGGCATCCGGGCGAGCGTTTTTTGGCGCTCAACGACAAGGAGTATGTGGTTGCGTCTGAGGATTGCGTGATCAGCGACGACGCTGATGTGCTCGGTCTTGGTGGGGTGATCGGCGGCGACAGCACTGGCGTATCTGACGGTACCACCGACGTGCTGCTGGAGTGCGCCTGGTTCGAGCCCGAAGCGATCGGATCAGCGGGGCGGCGGCACGCCATCAACACCGATGCGCGCGCCCGCTTCGAGCGCGGCGTCGAACCGATTGTCCTGCCCGAGATGATCGACGCGGCCACGGCCATGGTCCTGGAGCTTTGCGGCGGCGAGGCGTCCGAACCGACCTTTGCGACCGCCCCCGATTGGGCAACGATCATTGCTCCGCGCCATGTCCCGCTGCGACCCGAGCGGGTCGCCGGACTCGCCGGGCTCGAGCTGCCGACCGAGGATCAGGATGCCATCCTCCAGCGCCTCGGCTTCCGCCAGGAGCCGCAAGGATGGGTGCCGCCGGGCTGGCGTCCCGACGTCGATGGCGAGGCCGACCTGGTCGAGGAGATTGCCAGGATCGCCGGCTACGAGCGCATTCCT
>CADCWB010000026.1 GCA_902806295.1 uncultured Sphingomonas sp.
AAGAACATGGGCGCTTACTTCGAGATTGGCGTTTCAGATTGAAGTGGGCCAGTGTCCGGTTTCCACCCAAAGCAGACGTCGGCGGCGTAGGTCACGGATGGCGCGCCCTTACCGCCCGTGCCCGCGCCAGCGGCGGATGGTTCGGCTGATAATCTCCTGCTCGCCGCCGGTCTCGCGCCACAGGGCGGCGAAGCTGGGGTCGGACGAGGCGGGGCGCTTCTCGGGCTCGAGATCGTCGAAGCGCACGCGGATCGGAATAGCGACACCCTCGCCGCAGACGATGCATTCGCGGTTACGCAAGGCAGGAATGGCATCGAGGAAGCCGCGCGCGCCTTCCGGCATGGCAGCCCGGACGCAGGCCTGGTCGCGTTCGTTGTTGAGGCGCATGGCGACGATGGTGCCGCACTGCGACAGCACGCCTTCGGCCAGATCGGACGGGCGCTGGGTGATCAGGCCCAGCGACACGCCGTACTTACGGCCTTCCTTGGCGATCCGCTCCAGGATCTTGCGCACCGCCTGGCCCTTGGCGCTGTCGTCCTTGGGGACGTAGCGGTGGGCCTCTTCGCAGACCAGCAGCAGCGGCCGCTGGGCTTCGGTGCGTGACCAGATGGCATAGTCGAACACCATCCGGGCCAGCACGGAGACCACGACCGACGTGATGTCCGACGGAACGCCCGACACATCGACGATCGAGATCGGACGACCGTTGGCGGGCAGGCGGAACAGCTTGGCGAGGAAGCTGCCCATCGTGTCGCTGACCAGCATGCCGGAGAACATGAAGGTGTAGCGCGGGTCGGCGCGGAGCTCGTCGAGCTTGTTCTTGAGGCGCTGGTAGGGCGTGGTGTCGCCCGCGCGGTCGAGCTTGCCCATCTCTGAAGTAAGAATCTGGCTGAGGTCGGTCAGCAGATAGGGAATTGGGCTGTCGACGGTGACCTTGCCGGCGTTCTCCGCGGCCTTGGTCTTCATCCGGGCCGCAAGGATCGCCTTGGCGAGAATGTCGGCATCGCGCTGGCGCTCGGAGCCGTCGGTGGTGAGGAACACCTCGCAATGCTCCTCGAAGTTCATCAGCCAGTAGGGCAGCGCGAGGTTGTCGACGTTGATCAGTTCGCCGCAGCCTTTGAACGCGGCGGAATATTCGCCGTGCGGGTCGATCATCACGATGTGCCCCTCGGGGCTCAGCTGCGAGATGCGGTGCAGGATCAGGGCGACGCTGGTCGACTTGCCGGTGCCGGTCGAGCCCAGCACCGCGAAATGCTTGGACAGCATCGGGTCGACGTAAAGCGCGCCGCGGATGTCGTCGGTCGGGTAGACGGTGCCGATCTCGATGTGGGCGCTGTCGCTGGCGGCGAAGACCGAGCGGAGATCCTCGGTCGTGACCGGGCTCACCGCGCAGCCCGGAATGGGATAGCGGGTGACGCCGCGGCGGAAGTTGCCCATCCGCCCGGAGCTGTCGCGGCTGCCCTCACCCAGGAAGTCGATCATGGCGGTGATGGTGCCGTCATCGTCGCGCTTCATGGTGCGGACGTTGGCGATCAGCCAGCTGGCGCCGACCGCCATCTTGACCTGGCTGCCGACCTGGCCGGACATGGCGACCGAGGGGTCGGTGTGATTGGCAAGCCCGTTCAGTCGCTCGGTGTCCATGCGGATCTTGGAGCCGGAGCCGGCGATTTCGAGCACCTGCCCGATCGCGGCCTGATTCTGCTGGGGCGAAGGTACATGACCGCCGGTGGCGCCCTCGTCGGTGTAGCTCGACAGCTCGTCAAGGAACTGTTTCAGGTTGACGTCGTCGGTCATTGCACCTCGGCTCCGCGCTTCTCTTAATGGTTGAGTAGGCGGTTACCTCGGTGGCGGTTAAAATTCGCTTAGGCGCCCCGGCGGCGGAAGGCGGCAGCGGCGGTCCAGCCGAGCAGCAGCGGCAGGATCACCGCGACCAGACCATAGCCCAGCTCCTGCCGTACGGCGGTTTCGGCAACGAACCGCTCGAAGCCGGACTTGCCGACCTCAATCTCCTTGGTTGCGGCGGCGATCACCTTGCCGCGATCGATCAGGAAGGTCTCGGCCGTATAGGTACCCACCGGCACCTGACTGGGGATGGAGATGCGGGCGCGGTAGAGGACGGCTTCGCTGATCTCCACGCCTTTTGAATTCTCGATGTAGAGGCCCTGGCGGCGGCGGAGATCCAGCAGCCCGGATTCGAACCGCCGCTCCTTTTCCGGCTGCGCGCCGCCGCCCGGAGAAAGCTGCAAATTCTGCAGGCCGAGTTCGTAGATGGCGGCGGTGCGCTCATCCACCAACTCGCTGATCGGCTTCGACGAGGCGACCGCGTAAAATCCGGGTGCCGAGCGGAAGCGGTTGCTGTCGGCGTTGGTCCAAACGCCGGCGATCTTCTGCTTCTCCCGGACGACGATCGGCTGGACCGGGCCCTTGAGCACCACCACCACGTCCGCCTCCCGCCGAGGCACGCGCCCGCCGGGATAGAGAATGGCGCCGAACAGCAGCAGTTGGGCGCCGGTGAAGCTATATTGAATCTGGATCGAACGGGCGGAGATGTCGGGCACCAGCCGTGGGCCGGACTGCGCCATCAGCAGCGGTGCGAGGAGCAACACCAGGAGCGCCCGCCAGCTCATTACAGATACTCGATCGAGAAGATTTCGTCCGGCCGGTAGGTCAGGCCCAGCGCCATGCGCAGCGCGACGAGCAGGATAATGATCGCCAGCGTCAGGCGCAGCAGGTCCGGCTTGACCCGGGTGGTCAGCAAGGCGCCGTACTGAGCCCCGATCACTCCGCCGACCAGTAGAAGCGCCGCAAGCACGATGTCGACCGACTGGGTGGTGAGCGCGTGGATCATGGTGGTGGCGGCGCTGACCGTCAGGATCATCACCAGGCTGGTCCCGACCACCACCCGCGCGGCCATGCCGAGCAAGTAGATCATTGCCGGGACCAGGATGAAGCCGCCGCCGATCCCGAGCAGCACGGTCAGGATGCCGGCTACAAAGCCGAGCGCCATCGGCGCGAGCGGCGACAGGTAGAGGCCCGAGGCATAGAAGCGCCAGCGGCCCGGCAGGCCGGCGACCCAGCGGTTATGCCGCCGTCGTGGCGTCTCCGGCTCCGCCTGCCTGATCCAGCCGAGCGCGATCGCCGCATCCCGCAGCATCAGCCCGCCAATAGGCCCGAGCAGCAGCACGTAGAGCAGGCCGATGACCGTATCGATCTGCCCGCTGGCCTGCAGCAGCCGGAAGATGCCGGCCCCGACCAGGCTGCCGACCAGGCCGCCGGCGATCATCACCCCGGCCATGCGCAAGTCGACCCCGCCCCGCCGCATGTGGGCGAGCGCGCCCGAAACGCTGGCGCCGGTGATCTGAGTGGTGGCGGAGGCCACGGCGACGCCTGGCGGAATGCCGTAGAAGATCAGCAGCGGCGTGGTAAGAAAGCCGCCGCCGACGCCGAACATGCCGGACAACACGCCCACCAGTCCTCCCAACGCGACGATAAACAACGCATTGACCGACATGCCGGCGATCGGAAGATAGATGTCCATGCCTTGGCGGCAGGGCCTAGCGGCAAAGTGCGGCAGGGCAAAGGCGGCGCTGGCCGCTTACGCCTTAGAAGTCCGCGCCGACGGTGACCGCGTAGCCGCTGCCGGGCTGCGCCTTGCCGACCAGCCGGTAACGGTAGTCGAGGTGGGTGCG
>CADCWB010000027.1 GCA_902806295.1 uncultured Sphingomonas sp.
GCGGACGATCGGTGCATAATAGGTCAGGCGATTGCGGCCCAAATCTATTCTCCTGCCGGATTTCTGATCAGCTGTTCACGCGACCATCTGGCGCAAGCGAGGCATTCCGCTCAACCCTCGATCGAAGCCATCAGCGTCGCATTGCCGCCTGCCGCGGTTGTGTCGATGCAGGTGACGCGTTCCGTGGCGAAGCGGGCGACATAGTGCGGGCCGCCGGCCTTGGGTCCCGTTCCCGACAGGCCTTCACCGCCGAATGGCTGGCTCTCCACCACCGCGCCGATTTGGTTACGGTTGACGTACAGGTTGCCCACGCGAGCGCGGGCCTGAAGGTGGTCGCGCACGGTGTCGATCCGGCTCTGCAGCCCAAGCGTCAGGCCGAAGCCGGTGGCGTTGATCTGGTCGATAACGCCATCGAGGCCACCGGCCGGATAGCGGATAACGTGCAGCACGGGGCCGAAATGTTCGGTGTCGAGGTCGGCCAGGCTGCCAATCTCGACCATGACCGGTGCGACGAAGCTGCCATGCTCCGCGCCTTGATGCAGCGGCAGTTCGGCGATGATCTTCGCACGGTTTCGCAAGTCAGCAACATGGGCGTCGAGCGCGGCCTTGGCCTCGTCGTCGATCACCGGACCGAGGTCCACGGTAAGATCGCTCGGGTCGCCAATCTTAAGCGCCCGCATCGCGCCCCCGATCATCGCCAGCATCGTGTCGGCAACATCGTCTTGGACGAACAGCACGCGCAGGGCCGAGCAGCGCTGGCCGGCCGACTGAAAGGCGGACGCGACCACGTCGCGGGTAACCTGCTCCGGCAGTGCCGAGCTGTCCACGATCATGGCATTCTGGCCGCCAGTCTCGGCGATCAGCGGCACGATCGCTCCGTCGCGCTCCGCCAGCGAACGGTTGATTGCCTTGGCCACCGCGGTCGAACCGGTGAACGCAACTCCAGCGGTCAGTGGATGGGCGACCAGCGCAGCGCCGACCTCCCCCGCCCCGCAGGCAAGTTGGACCACCTCGCGCGGCACGCCCGCACGATGAAACAGATCGATCGCCAACGCGCCGATTAGCGGCGTCTGCTCGGCCGGCTTGGCAATCGCCGAATTGCCGGCCGCGAGCGCCGCTGCCACCGGGCCGGTGAAGATCGCCAGCGGGAAATTCCACGGGCTGATACAGGTCCATACGCCGCGGCCGTGCAGGCGCAACTCGTTGAGCTCACCCGTCGGTCCGGGCAACTGCTCGGCGCCGGTGAACAGGCGCCGTGCCTCACCCGCATAGTAGCGGAGGAAGTCGACCGCCTCCCGCACCTCCAGGATGGCGTCGGGTAGCGTCTTGCCGGCCTCGCGAATGCACAGCGAGTAGAACTCCTCCCGGTGTTGTTCGTACAGGTCAGCGGTGCGGTCGAGCAGCCGCGCTCGCTCTGCGCCGCCAAGCCGATCCCAGCCGGGCTGCGCCGCATGCGCGGCCTTGAGCATGGCGTCGATATCGGCCGGAGTGGCCTCGATCGCCTCGCCAACTTCGATCCGCCGGTCGTAAGGAGCGCGGATCGGCGTACGAAATCCTGTCCCCTGCCCCGCCCTCCAGCGCTTGCCCTCAAGCTTCTCCAGCCGCTCCAACAGCGGTTCCCGCACACTCGGGTCCGACAGGTCGCAGCCCGACGAGTTGCGGCGAGTGGTGCCGAACATCTCGCCCGGCAGCAGGATCTTGGGATTGCGCCGCGGCCGCAGCGCGTCGAGCTCATCGACCGGATCGCGGGTCAGCTCGTCTAGGCTGACGTCCTCATCGGCGATCCGATTGACGAAGCTGCTGTTGGCGCCGTTCTCCAGCAGTCGCAGGACGAGGTAGGCGAGCAGTTCCTTGTGGCTGCCAACCGGCGCGTAGATGCGCACCGGGGTCTGCGGCTCCCCAAGCTCATGCTCCAGCTTGGCCAGCCCCTCGTACAGGCCCTCGCCCATGCCGTGCAGGCGCTGAAACTCGAACGGGGCGCGGCCGGCCAGTGCCTTCACGGCGCCGATGGTGGTCGCGTTGTGCGTCGCGAAAGCCGGGTAGATGCAGTCGCCGCCAGCGAGCAGGACCTTGGCGCAGGCGAGGTAGGAGACGTCGGTCGCCAGCTTGCGCGTGAACACGGGGTAATCGTCGAAGCCACCAACCTGCGCGGCCTTGACCTCACTGTCCCAATAGGCGCCCTTGACCAGGCGAACCATCAGCGTGCGGCCGTGCGCACGAGCCAGCTCGACCACCCACTGGCATACCGGCACCGCGCGCTTGGCATAGGCTTGCAGCGCCATGCCCAGCCCGGTCCACGAGCTCCCGTCAGCCCTTGGGGAGAACAGGCTGTCGTCGGCAACCAGCGCTTCGAGCAGGTCCATCTGCAGCTCGAGCCGATCAGCCTCTTCCGCGTCGATAGTCAGGTGAACGTCCGCCGAGCTGGCGGTGGCGGCGAGCTCCCGCAGCACCGGCAGGATGGCCGCCTTGGCCTCTTCGCCACGCAGATAGTCGTAACGCGGATGCAGCGCCGACAGCTTGACCGAGATGCCGGGCGAACGGATCACGCCGCCCGCTGCCTCCTGCGCGATCCGTGCCATGGCTGCGCGGTAGCTGTCGGCATAGCGCGCCGCGTCCTCGTACGTCCGGGCCGCTTCGCCCAGCATGTCGAAGCTGTGGCTGAGGCCCTGCTTCCGCTCCGGCGCGGCGCGCTCAAGCGCTTCTTCGATGGTTCGGCCGAACACGAATTGTCCGCCCAGGATCTTCATCGCCTGGCCCACCGCGGTGCGGATCACCGGCTCGCCCAGCCGTCCCACTGCCCGCCCGAGCGCAGCCTTCCAGGTGGTGGAGCGATCGTTCGCCCCATCAAGCACCTTGCCCGTCAGCAGCAGGGAGAAGGTCGCCGCGTTGACGAATGGCGAGTGACTGTCGCCCAGCTTCTCCGACCAGTCGGGGCCGGACAACTTGTCGTGGATCAGCTCATCGGCCGTATGCGCGTCCGGAATACGAAGCAGCGCCTCAGCCAGGCACATCAGCGCCACGCCCTCGTCGCTGCCGAGGTCGTAGGCATGCAAGAAGGCATCGAGCCCAGCCGGCTTATGCCCCCGCACGTGGCCGACCAGCGAACGCGCGATCGCTCGAGCCTCGCGCCTGGCCTCTGGCGGCAGCCGAGCTTCACCCAGTCGATCGGCGATGACCTGTTCTTCGTCGCGCCGGTAGTCGCGGCGAACGGCTGCCCGGCTGACGGTTGCCGGAACCGGGTCCGTCAGGCGAGCTGGCCGTGGCAATGCTTGAACTTTCGTCCGGAACCACAGGGACAAGGTGCGTTGCGGCTGACCGGCTCGGCCAGCGCGCCCTCCGGCAGCGGCGGCAGGTCGGGCAGCGGGATGTTGACCGCTTGATCGGTGTGCGCCGGGGCAATCAGCCCGCGCGCTGCCGCGTCCAGGTCGAACGTGTTGTCCTCGCCCGAGAACGGATCGAGGTGCTGGGTTAAAAAGGCGGGCAGTTCGGGCAGCGCCGGTGCGGTGAGTTGGACCTGCGCCCGGCTCAGCATCCGCGTCACATCCTCGCGAATTGCGACCAGCAGCCGCTCGAATAACAGGAAGGCCTCCTGCTTATACTCATCAATCGGCTTCTTCTGCGCATAGGAGCGCAGGTGAATGACGGCGCGCAGGGCATCCAGCGTCGCCAGATGCTCCTTCCAATGATGATCCAGCGTCTGGATCAGGAAGTTCTTCTCGATCTCCTGCCAGCGCTCGGGCTCCATCTCGGCCGTTTTGTCGATCATCGCCTGGTCGGACAGCGCCTGCACCCGCTCGACGATAAGTTCCTGCTCAACCGCCTCCTCGGTCAGCCATTCATCGACCGGCGGCTGTAGCCCCAGCACCTCGTCCAGGCTCTCCTTCAGGCCCGGCACATCCCACTGCTCGGGGTAGGTGCCCGGTGGGCAATGCGCCGCGACGAGGCTGGCGATGGTCTCCGCCCGCATCTCCACAACCACGTCGGAGATGTCGGCCGAGTCCATGATCTCCGCGCGCTGCTCGTAGACAACCTTGCGCTGGTCGTTCATCACGTCGTCGAACTCGACGACCTGCTTGCGAATGTCGTAGTTGCGCGCCTCAACCTTCTTCTGCGCGGTTTCGATGGCCTTGGAGATCCAGGGGGACACGATCGCCTCGCCGTCCTCCAAATTCTTGTTCATCAGCCGCGCGAAGGCCGTCTGCGGACCGAAGATGCGCAGCAAGTCGTCGTCAAGGCTGAGGTAGAAGCGCGACAGGCCCGGATCGCCCTGGCGGCCCGAGCGCCCGCGCAGCTGGTTGTCGATGCGGCGGCTTTCGTGCCGCTCGGTACCGAGCACGAACAGGCCGCCCGCCGCGAGCACCTGGCTTTTCTCGTCCGCGATTTCCTGACGGATGCGCTCGACCGCTGCTTCGCGCTCCGCACCTTCCGGCACGTCCCGGAGCTCATCCTCGACGCGGAAGTCGAGGTTGCCGCCCAGCTGAATGTCGGTGCCGCGGCCGGCCATGTTGGTCGCGATGGTCACGGCCCCGAGCCGCCCGGCTTGGGCGACGATATGCGCCTCGCTCTCGTGAAAGCGGGCGTTCAACACCGAGTGCCGGACTCCTTCCGTCTGGAAATACTCGCTGAGCATCTCCGACTTCTCGATCGACACGGTGCCGACCAGCACCGGCTGACCGATGTCCTGCCGCTTCCTGATCTCCTTCGCGATCGCCGCAAACTTGTCGGTGATGTTCTTGTAGAACTCGTCGTCCTCATCCTTGCGCTGCACCGGCACGTTGGTCGGGATGGTGACGACGTTCATCTTGTAGATGTCGAAGAACTCGGGCGCCTCGGTCGCGGCGGTGCCGGTCATGCCCGACAGCTTCGGGTACATGCGAAAATAGTTCTGGAAGGTGATGGAGGCGAGCGTCTGGTTCTCCGGCTCGATCTGAACGCCTTCCTTGGCCTCGACCGCCTGGTGCAGCCCGTCGGACCAGCGACGCCCGTCCATCATGCGCCCGGTGAATTCGTCGATGATGACGACCTTGCCGTCTTTGACGATATAGTCGATGTCCTTGCGGAACAGTATGTTCGCCTTGAGCGCCTGGTTGAGGTGGTGGACCACCTGCGTGTTGGCGATGTCGTAAAGGTTCTGGCCCTCGATCAGGCCGGCCTCCTCCAGCATCCGCTCGGCCCTTTCCGTGCCGTCTTCGGTCAGCACGACGCTTTTCTGCTTTTCGTCCTTTTCGTA
>CADCWB010000028.1 GCA_902806295.1 uncultured Sphingomonas sp.
ATCCAGCATGTAAGGACCGGCGGCCTCACCGTCGTTGGCCGGCACCGCATCGATCGGCGTTCCATGCCCCATGTTCCCGATCAGGAACTCTTCGATGACCTCGACGCCGTTTTGATCACACCAGACCCGCCGCTGCTGGCCGGCCACCGTCTCGGTTGCGCTCGGGGCTGCGGCAACCTCGTGCAAGCCCCGCCACTGCTCAACCAGAGCTGCTGCGTTGCTGGCGTCCACCGTCCGGTCGCTTGTGCCGTGCCAGACGGACAGGACAGGCCATTTGCCGGCATGATGCGATGCGGATCGTACCAAGCGGGTCAGCTGATCAGGCCCGAGCTCTGCCTGCCCACGCATCCGCTCGAACGCTTCGGGGACATTTGTCGCAGTGCCAAACGGAAGGCCGGCGATTACCGCCCCTCCGGCGAACACCTCGGGATAAGTGGCCAGCATGGCGGCGGTCATTGCCCCGCCGGCCGAGAGGCCGGTTATGTAGACGTGGCGCTGATCGAGCGCGTGCCGAGAACAGAGGTCTTGCACCATCTGAACGATCGACAGCGCCTCCCCGCGGCCTCGGCCGGCGTCTGCGGGAGAGAACCAGTTGAAGCAAAGGTTTGGATTGTTCGAGCGCTGCTGCTCGGGGAACAGGAGGGCGAAGCCATGCTCGTCCGCGGCGCTCGTCCAACCGGCGCCACGATTGTAGCTGCTAGCAGACTGAGTGCAGCCGTGAAGGACGACGACCAGCGGGGCGTCAGCGCCGATGTCCTGAGGGAAGTAGGACCAGCCGAGCAGGTCACCGGGATTCGATCCGAACCTAGAGAGTTTGCTCAGCCGTTCATCTGACACATCGTGCAAGGGATTAGGAAAGCGGCTCCGCAGAGCGCTCAGGCGGGTGATGGTGTCATGAAGGCCGGCGATGTTCGTTCTCCTGCGCCGCTATCGGCACCTCCACAACACCTCACCAGCGATTTTGCTGCAGTGCAGCATGGAAGAGAGCGAATCTCTGCTTTGGGTGGAAAGCGGACATCGCAGCAGTAGCGCTACCGCGCTTCCGCCAGCAGCTTGGCGGCACTCGGGCCCGTCCAGTCCATGTCGCCCGAATAGCGCCAGACTTCCTTGCCGTTGGGGCCATAGAGCACCGTCGTCGGCAGGATGTTCACTCCAAGCGCGCCGCTCATGTCCATTTTGGCGTCTTGGAACGGCTCCAGATCGAGGTTCCGTTCCCGCAGAAAGGCGGCGACCTTGGCTTGGTCGCCCATGTCTTGGCTGAGCGCCAGCACCTGCGGCGCGCCGGGTCGGGTAGAAAGCGCCGCCAGTGTCGGCAGCTCCTTGATGCACGGCGCGCACCAGGTGGCCCATAAATTGACTAGCAGCGGCTTGCCGCGAAATTCGGCGAGGCTCGTCGGTTCGCCTTC
Source organism: uncultured Sphingomonas sp. (assembly GCA_902806295.1). Classification (GTDB taxonomy): domain Bacteria; phylum Pseudomonadota; class Alphaproteobacteria; order Sphingomonadales; family Sphingomonadaceae; genus Sphingomicrobium. The sequence goes on from CADCWB010000028.1 coordinate 1,407, forward strand.
GGGACTCCTGAACTCGAGGTCCGGCGCGGCCTTACCGGCCTGGCTGCGGTCGAGCCCGCCACTGGCGCTTGCGGGAGCCGCGCTTTGGTCGGCTTGGCTTGGAGCCGCCTTTTGCCTATCGCAGCCGGCAAGGGCCATGACGGCCAGAACGAGGATGATGGTGCGCATGGCTTGGCGGATAGGGAGGGCGGACCGGCTCCACAAGCTTGCGCTTGGGCTGGGCCTGCTCGCCGCGCTGGCCGCCTGTGGCCGGATCGGCGACCTTCAGCCGGCACCGGGCCGGACGCTGCCGGTCAAGCCGAAGATGGCCCGCACCACACCGACGCCGGACGAGCTGTTGACCCCGCCGCCCTACGCCCGGCCGGAACGGATCGATGAGATCCTGCGTAGGAACCAGCCCCGCACCGCCGACCGCTTCGACCTGCCGCCACCCGACGGCGGCGCCGCGCCGGTGGCCGAAACCAACACCGTTGCGGAAGACCGCACCGACGATCCAGGACCCGCCACACCGCAATGACACAATCTTTCAAACCCGTCCGCAAGGCCGTCTTTCCCGTCGCCGGCCTCGGCACTCGCCTGCTCCCGGCAACCAAATCCATGCCCAAGGAGATGCTGACGGTGATCGACCGTCCGCTGATCCAATATGCGGTGGACGAGGCGCGGGAAGCGGGCATCGACCAGCTGATCATGGTCACCGGCCGGGGCAAGAACAGCCTGGTCGACTATTTCGACATCAGCTTCGAACTGGAAGCGACCATGCGCGACAAGGGCAAGGACCTGTCCGTGCTCGATTCCAGCCGGGTGCCCTATGGCGAGCTGATCACCGTTCGCCAGCAGCAGCCGCTCGGCCTGGGTCACGCGGTCTGGTGTGCGCGGCACGTGGTCGGCAACGAGCCGTTCGCGGTGTTGCTGCCCGACGACCTGATGGCCGGCACGCCCGGCGCACTCAAGCAGATGGTCGATGCCTACAATGAGGTTGGCGGCAACATCGTCTGCGCGGAGGAAGTCGCGCCCGACAAGACCGGCAGCTACGGCATCGTCACGCCGGGCGAGAGCCGCGGCAAGCTGACCGAAGTGCGCGGGCTGGTGGAGAAGCCCAAGCCCGAGGTCGCGCCGTCACGGCTGGGCGTCATCGGCCGCTACATCCTGCAGCCCGAGGTGATGGACGTGCTCGACGCGCAGGAAACGGGGGCCGGCGGCGAGATCCAACTGACCGACGCCATGGCCCGGCTGATCGGCACCCAGCCGTTCCATGCGGTCAAGGTCGATGCGGTCCGCCACGATTGCGGCGACCGGGCCGGCTATGTCAGGGCGACGATCGCGCTGGCGCTGGAGCGGGAGGACCTGCGCGAAGTGGTCAGAGAGGCAATGAAGCAAGGCTGAGCGCGCTGGCCGCCGCGGCCCGTTGCTTGAGCTCTCCGATCTCGATCGCTCGTTCCGTCACCCGCGCGTCCATGGCGACCATGTCGGCGCGCAGCTGACGCACGCCCTCCGCACGCTGCAGCTGGCGAGCTATCCGCGCGGCCAGCACTTCGAAGTGGAACGGTTTCACCACCACATCGTCCGCGCCGCCCTCAAGAGCCCGCACAACGCCGCCCGTCTCCGAGCGACCGGTGATGAGAATGACCGGCATGTCCCGCCAGGCCGCTTGCCCGCGAATGGCTTGGGTCAAGGCGACGCCGCTCATCGGCGTCATGCTGAGTTCGGCCAGGATCAGGTCGGCCGGCGCGCGGTGCATGGCGGCAAGTGCCGCCAGCCCGTCGACCGCGGTGGCAACTCGGTAACCTTCCGCCCCCAACCGCCGCGCCAGCACGGCGAGGTGCGATGCCTTGGGATCGACAATCAAGATGCGCGGCTGCCAGGTGGGGTCCATGCCGCAAGGATGAAGAACATTGGTTAACGAAGCTCTAAAATGTGCAGCGAGGCGCGGCGCAGGTCACGGCTCGAGTTCGATGTCCCAATAGAGATAGTCGCGCCAGCTGTCGTGGAGGTAGCCCGGCGGGAAGCTCTTGCCGTGATCCTGCAATTGCCAGCTGGTCGGACGGATCGGCTCGCGGTGGATCGCCATGCCGGCCTGCCGGGGGGTTCGGCCGCCCTTCTTGAGGTTGCACGGCGCGCAGGCGGTGGCGACATTCTCCCAAGTGGTCCGACCGCCTTGGGCGCGCGGGATGACGTGGTCGAAGGTCAGCTCCTTGCGGCTGCCGCAATAGACGCAGCGGAAGTGGTCGCGCAGGAACAGGTTGAAGCGGGTGAAGGCCGGATATTCGTTGGGCCGGACGAACTGCCGCAGCGCGATGACGCTGGGCAGCTTCAGCGTGTGGTTGGGCGAATGCACCTCGCGCTCATAATGGGCGATGACGTCCACCCGCTCCAGGAACATCGACTTGACCGCCGTTTGCCACGGCCACAGGCTCAACGGGTAATAAGACAGCGGCGTGTAGTCCGCATTCAGGACCAGGGCAGGGCAACTATCGGGATGGCGGACAAGATCGGGGTGGTACACGCGCGCTCCATTCGGTTCAGACCGAACCTGCGCTCTCCGGGCCCCGTCGCACGCAAGGAGGAGAAGCCGCGGCCGGCCACTTCCCTTGTGACGCACCGGATGCCAAGCCGGTGTGACGCTTCCATGAATCGCAAGTTGCGGATTGCCGGTCAAGAGCCGCGTGCATGAGAGTTTCACGGTTCGCTCCCAGCCCGACCGGCCGGCTGCACCTCGGCCATGCCTACAGCGCAGTGCTGGGCCGCCGGGCCGATCGCTGGCTACTGCGGATCGAGGACCTCGACCCGGGCCGGAGCCGGCCGGAGTTCGTCGGCGGGATCATGGAGGACCTTGCCTGGCTCGGCCTGGAGCATGACGGGCCGACGCTGGTCCAGTCGCAGCGCACCGCGCTTTACGCCGCCGCGCTGAAGCAGCTGCGGGCCGAAAGCTTGGTCTATCCCTGCTTCTGCACCCGGGCTGACATTGCGGCGTCGCTCACCGCTCCGCACGGCGATGCAGGAAGCGGCTATCCGGGCACCTGCCGCGGGCTCGCGGATGATCCCGAACGGCGCGCGGCCACCCCGCATAGCTGGCGGCTCGACGGCGGCAAGGCGATCGCCCGGGCCGGCCTGCCCGTTTGGCAGGAAGCCGATGGCACCAGCTTCGCCAGCGCACCCGATCAGATCGGCGATGCCGTGCTGGCCCGCAAGGATGCGCCGTCTTCCTACCATCTCGCTTGCGTGGTCGACGATGCGGCCACTGGCGTGACCCTGGTGGTGCGCGGCGCGGACCTCAGGCCGTCCACGTCGGTCCAGCGACTGCTGCAGGTCCTGCTTGGCTTGCCGGAGCCGACCTACCTGCACCACCCGCTCGTCATGCATGCCGACGGTCGTCGCCTGGCCAAGCGAGACCAGGCGCCGACGCTGGCTGCCATGCGGGTCGCCGGGATTGATGGCCGGGAGCTGGCGGAAAAGCTGCGTACCGGCCTTCTGCCCTATGGTTTCCGGCTCGCGGAAGCCTAGATAAGGCGCATGTCCGCAATCCTGATCATCGCCCTCCTCGTGGCCATGGGCGCCACGGCTTACGTGCTGGTGCGCGGCGTCATGGCCATGGCGTCGGGCAAGCTCGGCAACCAGGAACAGCAGCAGCAGTGGATGCGCAAACGCGTGCTCTACCAGGGCGTCGCGATCCTGATCGCCGCACTGATCCTGATCCTGGCCGGGGCGGGCCGCTAAGCTGGTCAAGCTCAACAAGATCTACACCCGTACCGGCGACGGCGGCAGCGCCGGGCTGGTCGACGGCAGCCGGGTCAGCAAGGGCTGCCCGCGCATGGCCGCGATCGGCGACGTGGACGAGGCGAACTCAGCGATTGGGATCGCCACGACCTTGGTCGAGGGCGAGGTCGCATCGGCGCTGGAGCGCATCCAGAACGAATTGTTCGATCTTGGCGCCGATCTCGCGACGCCCGAAGGGATCGAGGGCGCGCTGCGCATCCAGCCGGAGCAAGTCACGCGGCTGGAAGGCGAGATTGACCGCATGAACGAAGCGCTGGCGCCGTTGACCAGCTTCATCCTGCCCGGCGGCTCCCCGGCCGTTGCGGCGCTACACCTCGCGCGCGCCGTGGTGCGCCGGGCCGAACGGGCGGCGGTGACATTGAGCACGGCCGAGCGGATCAACCCCGGCGTTCTCGCCTACCTCAATCGGCTATCCGACCATCTGTTCGTTGCCGCCCGCCATGTCGCAGCCGGGCAGGGCGGCGACGTGCTGTGGGTGCCTGGCGCAACCCGCGACCAAAAGCGATAGGGACCTTTCGGGCGCGCAGGCGTTAGCAAGCGGACCATAAGGAAGTCGCTGATGCCGCTGACTGCCATCGCCCTCAATTGCACGCTCAAGGCTTCAAGTGGGGAACCGTCATCTACCGACGTCATGATTGGGCTGGTCGCTCAGGCGCTCGGCAAATACGAT
>CADCWB010000029.1 GCA_902806295.1 uncultured Sphingomonas sp.
AGCACGGCAAGCTCAGCAAGGAGGCGCCGACTTTAACCCGTTGGATGCCTCACTAGCCTTCACCGCGATGCTCATTGGCGATCACGCTGGGCCGTGGCACGAAGCCGCAATCTGACAGAGCATGTTCCCCTTCCGACAGATCACGGAAGGGGGAACATGCCGAATTAAGCCCTGGTCAGCGACAGCCCTCAGCCTACCTTTAGCCCGGTATAGCGGGCGAAGAAGGCAACCACGTCGGACGCTTCCTCGATGATCTTGTCGGTCGGCTTGCCCGAGCCGTGGCCGGCGCGGGTCTCGATGCGGATGAGATGCGGCTGGCCGCTGGGATCGGCTTGCTGCAGCGCCGCGACATATTTGAAGCTGTGCCCCGGAACGACCCGGTCGTCGGTATCGGCGGTGGTCACCAGCACCGGCGGGTAAGCCACACCCGGCTTGATGTTGTGATATGGCGAGTAGCTCAGCAGCGTGCGGAAGTCCGCTTCCTTGTTGGGGTAGCCATAATCGTCGACCCAGTAGCGCCCGGCCGTGAAGCGGTCGAAGCGCAGCATATCCATCACGCCGACAGCGGGATTGGCGGCGGCGAACAGGTCGGGGCGCTGGTTGACCACCGCGCCGACCAGCAGGCCGCCGTTGGAGCCGCCTTGAATTGCTAGCTGGCCTTTGCCGGTGATGCCGTTAGCAATCAGATATTCGCCCGCACCGATGAAGTCATCAAACACATTCTGCTTGTTGGCGAGGCGGCCGGCGTCGTGCCATGCCTTGCCATATTCACCGCCGCCACGGATGTTCGCCAGCACCCAGGTGCCGCCATTTTCCAGCCACGCCATCCGCGTGGCCGAGAAGCTGGGCGTCAACGACACGTTGAACCCGCCATAACCGTAGAGCAGCGTCGGTGAGGGCCCGGTCACGCCCTTTTTGCGAACGATGAACATCGGCACCCGGGTGCCGTCCTTGGAGGCGAAGAAACGTTGCTCGACGCTATAGTCCTCGGGATTGAACTTCAGCGCCGGCGTGAACCAGGCCCCTGACGTGTTGGCTGCCAGATCGTAGCGGTAGATGGTCGTGGGTCGGTTGAAGCTTGTGAAGGAGAAGAAGGTCTCCGGATCGTCGAAATCGCCCGAAAAGCCGCCGGCTGTGCCGAGGCCCGGCAGCTCGATCACCCGCTCGCGCGCACCCGCTGGCGAGTAGACCCGCACTTCGGTGCTGGCGTCCTTCAGGTAGGAGGCGACGAGCTTGCCGCCGACCAGGTTGGCGCCGTCGAGGGTCGCGGCATCTTCCGGTACGACTTCGCGCGGCGTCGGCTTGGGCTGCCGGATGTCGAGCGAAACGATCTTGAGCTTGGGCGCGCCATCGTTGGTGATGAAGTAGTAGGTGGAACCGCGATTGCCGATGTAACTGTAATTGTTGGTGAAGCCCGGGATCAGGGTGCGTGGCTTGGCACCAGGCTTCTTCCAATCGAGCAGCGTCACTTCGTAGCGATCATCGGTGCCGCTGGACGAGGTGATGATCAGAGTCGAGCCATCGTCGCTGACGCTCGCGCCGTGGCTGAGCTCCGGCTTGGAGGGCGTGGCGTACATCAGGCGGTCCGCGCTTTGTGGCGTCCCGAGCCGATGGAAGTAGACCATCTGGTTCTTGTTCAAGGACTGGAAGTCCTGCCCGCCAGCCGCCTCGGGAAACCGTGAATAGAAGAACCCGCTATTGTCCTTGGCCCACGACAGGCCGGAAAACTTGACCCACTTGATCTCGTCGCTGACCGGCTGGCCCGTGGCGACGTCCAGCACTCGAACTGTGCGCCAATCGCTGCCGCCGTCCTGGACGGTGTAGAGGACGTGCTTGCCGTCTTCGCTCGGCACCCACTCGGCCAGTGCAGTGGCGCCGTCCTTCGACCACTGGTTCGGCTCGATCAGCAAACGTTCGGCACCATTGACGCTGTCGCGAACATACAGCGGCGACTGGTTCTGCAGGCCGGTGTTGCGCTGGTAGAAGTAGCGGTTGCCCTTCTTGGTCGGGGTGCCGACGCGCTCGTAATTGTAGAGCTCAGTCATGCGGCTCTTCAGCGCGTCGCGCCCCGGCAGCGTGTCCAGAAAGGAGTCGGTGACGCGGTTCTGCGCCTCGACCCAGCCGCGCACTTCCGGCGACTGGCGGACATCAGTCTCGAGCCAGCGGTAGGGGTCGGCCACGGCCACGCCGAACTGCGTCTCACTCACATCTCCGCGGCTAGCCGCAGGATAGGTAAGTGCGGGCGCGGGCAGGGCTTCCTGGGTCACGAGATTGCCCGGAGTGGCCACCTCTGCTGGAGGGGTGCTGGTGGTGCTGCAGGCGGAAATGATCGGCAGGGTCATCAGGAAGAGGCTCTTGCGCATGGATCCCCCAGGAGGAAGCGGTTGAACGCTTGTCGTTAGCAGGCCCGCCAATCCGTGCAACAGGGTGCACTTGCGCGCCTGACCACCGCTGCTAGGCGTGCCGCCATGAGCGCTCCCCCGCCTCCGTGGCCGCCGCTGGTGGCAATCGTCGGTGCGCCGCGCTGCGGTACGACCAGCCTAGCGGACTTTCTGCGCAAGCATCCGGACGTGGTGTTCTCGGTGCCAAAGGAGCCGCACTACTTCGCCATCCACGACCTCACCGGCACCCATGGCGAGGAGTTGAGCGAGACCGTTCGCAACGGTTATCTCGATCGCTTTTTTCCGGGCTTCCGCGCCGACGCGCAATGGCTGGCAGAAGGCTCGGTCAGCTACCTTTACGGCGCCGAGCAGATGGCGCCTATCCTGGAACTCTGGCCGGGCGCACGCTTCGTGCTTGGTGTGCGCGATCCGATGAAGCTCGTCTCGTCGCTGCACCAGCGGTATCTCGTGACCGGTGACGAGACCGAGGAGGATTTCGAACAAGCCTGGGCTTTGATTCCGGACCGCTCGGCCGGGCGGAAGGTGCCCCGTAGTTGCCTTGATCCACGGCTACTGCGCTACGACGTAGCCGGTCGGCTGGGTGAGCAGGTGGAGCGCTTCTTCGCCGCAGTCGGGCGCGAGCGTTGCCACGTCGTGGTGCACGACGACCTGGTAGCCGATCCGGCGCGGGTTTACGCTGAGTTGCTGGCGTTTCTGGACCTGCGGCATGACGGTCGGACCCAGTTTAGGCCCAAGCGCGCAGCGGAAGGCTACCGCTTCGGTTGGCTCCAGCGGCTGCTGAAGCGCCCGCCCGTGGCAACGTCGGTGCTGGCAGGCGAGAAGTTCCGGCGGCGGGTGGTGAGCAAGCCCAAGCGGTCGACGCCGTTTGCGCTGCGCAAGCTGCAGGAGGGGCGCAAGGCCTTGCTCCGCTGGAACAAGGCTCCATCGCCCGCCATCCGTCTGAGCCGCGACATGCAGCAGCGGCTCCGGACCGAGTTCGCGGACGACGTTGCGCACTTGGGCCGGCTCATCGGCCGCGATCTCTCCCATTGGCTGGCGCTTTCCGACCAGGCGGTCTGATCCTGCGAGGAGCCAGACTCCCGCTGTGGAAAACTATCGGTTACCTTGCTTGTTGCGACTCGGGAACGGTCCGGTCGCGAGCACCTGTGGGGGGTCGCTGATGGACAATGATGCCCGTTATTTCTGGCGGCGAGCGGTAGAAGAACTTTCGGCTGCACGGCGCTCGCTGACGCCGGCCGCGCGAGAGCGCCACCAGCATCTCGTGAAGCTCTACCTGCATCGCTTGGCGCAGCAAGGCGCGCCCATGCCATTCTCCTTGTCGGAGATCGAGGCCGAGTTTTCCGAGCGGACGCCGCCGCGGACGAATACTGCGCAAGCCGCATAGAAAAAGGCCGCCCCATGCGGAGCGGCCCTCTTCGTGGACGAAGCCCTGAAAGCTTAAGCGGCTTCCAGTTCCCCGTCGTTCATGACCGGTCCGGAGTCCTGCCCCTTGGCAGACACGTCGCGGTCGACGAATTCGATAATTGCAAGTGGGGCGGAGTCCGACTGGCGGATACCAGCCTTGATCACGCGGATATAGCCGCCACTACGCTGCGCGTAACGCGCGCCAATCACGTCGAACAGCTTCACTAGCTGCGTGTCGTCCAGCAAGCGGCTGTGCGCGATGCGGCGGTTGGAGAGGCCACCCTTCTTGGCGAGCGTCACCAGCTTCTCAGTGTAGGGACGAAGCTCCTTCGCCTTGGCCAAGGTGGTGGTGATCTGCTCATGCTTGATGAGCGCGGCGGCCATGTTCCGGAACAGGGCTGCACGGTGGCTGGAGGTGCGCTGAAGCTTACGATGGCCAACACGATGGCGCATGGATCTTTCCTTTCGTTCGTCAGGGATCCGTGTGAGGTAATCCCAGCCAGGCCGCGATGAAGGGTGCGGCCCAAACCCAAAAACAACGGCGAGCCGCATGGGCCCACCGGGTGTGCGCTCCTCTACTGACCCGCCGCGCAGAGTCAAGGTTGTGAGCCGCAGGCCGGGGGCCTAAGTCCCAGCGCATGACCGACACAAGCTATGCCCCCGACCTGCAGCTGTTCATCAATGGCGCGTGGCGCTCAGGTGAGGAGCGCGATGCCTTTCCGGTCGTCAACCCGGCTACCGGGGAGACTATCGCCGAGGTGCCGTTGGCCAGTACCGGCGATCTCGATGAAGCACTGGATGCGGCCGAGCGGGCTTGGCCCGCCTGGCGGGCAACGGACGTGGAGGCGCGGGGCGCGATCCTGCACAAAGCGGCCGATCTGCTGCGTGAACGGGCCAAGGACATCGGCGCGCTACTGACCCAGGAGCAGGGCAAGCCGATCGCAGAGGCAGTCGGCGAGGTCCTTGGCTCCGCGCAGATGTTCGACTTCTTCGCCGAAGAAGCGAAGCGCGCCTACGGCCGGGTGCTGGTGCGGCCGACCGGGCAACGCTCGATCGTCATTCCGCAGCCGGTCGGTCCGACCGCGACGTTCACACCGTGGAACTTCCCCATTTATCTACTCGCCAAAAAGGTGGCCGCAGCGCTGGCGGCGGGCTGCACGGTGATCAGCAAGCCGCCCGAGGAAACGCCCGGCTGCACCGGTGCGATGGCGCGGGCGCTGGCCGATGCCGGCATTCCGGCGGGCGTGTTCCAGCTGGTGCACGGGGTGCCGGACAGCGTGTCGCGCCACCTGATCGGCAGCCGGGTGATCCGCAAGGTGAGTTTCACCGGCTCGATCCCGGTCGGCAAGCATCTGATGAAGTTGGCAGCCGACGGCATGAAGCGGATTACCATGGAGCTGGGCGGCCACGCGCCGGTGCTGGTGTTCGACGACTGCGACCTCGACAAGACCTTGGACGTGCTCGTGCCGCAGAAGTTCAGGAACGCGGGCCAGGTTTGCGTCTCGCCGACGCGCTTCTATGTGCAGCAGGGCATCTACGACGCCTTTGCCCGCGGCTTTGCCGAGCGGACGCAGGCGCTGAAGATCGGCAACGGCATGGAAGCGGAAACCAAGATGGGCCCGCTGGCGAATAGCCGACGCGTCCCCGCAATCGCCGAGCTGGTCGAGGATGCGCAAGCCAAGGGCGCGAAGCTGCTGGCTGGCGGCGAACGGGGTGAGGGCGGCTACTTCTTCCAGCCCACCGTGCTAGCGGACGTGCCGCTGGAGGCCGAGGTCATGAATCATGAGCCGTTCGGGCCGGTCGCGCTAATCAGGCCGTTCGACAGCGACGCCGAGGCGATCGAACAGGCCAACCGCCTGCCCTACGGCCTGGCCGCCTTCGTCTTCACGGAGAACGGCCGCCGCGCAAACGTCATGGGTGATGCAATCGAGGCGGGCATGGTCGGCATCAACAGCTTTGCTATTTCGGTTGCCGACGCTCCCTTCGGCGGGGTCAAGGACTCGGGCTTCGGCTCGGAGGGCGGCATCGAGGGGCTGCAGAGCTACCAGGTCACGAAGGCCATTCACCAGGCTTAAGGCGCGCCCTCACGCTCGCAGTTGGCGACCTCCAGCAGCATGGTGCCGGTCGCGACGAAGCTCAGCGCGAAGACCCAGGCGAAGCTGGCGATTAACTCCTCCGTCGGGCCGAACAGGTTGTAGACCAGCGACGCGATCGACACGCCGAGCAGCAGCAGCGCGCCGAGCAGGAAATCGGTCGCTGCGGCGATCAAGGTCCACTTGCGCACCGACGAGCTGCCGGCCGCTACCGTAACCAGCACCAATACAATGCTCCTCAGCAGCAGCCACACCATAACCAGCGTCGCGGCCGCGAGCAGCCCACGCGACCCGCCAGCCAAGAACAGCGCGCCGATCCCGGCGGTTGCAAGGCCGGCGCCTATGGCCGGAACTCGGGCCGCGCGGCGTTGAGTGCCGGCGACGATCTCGAGCGTTCCCGCGCCCATCAGCAGCCATCCAATCAGCACCGGTCCGCGCAGGTGGTCGTCGATCGGAAGCAGGGCCGCGGCGGCGGCAAGAGCGATGATCAACCAAGCGCAAACGGTCGTCACGCGAGCACGAGAGGCGTTGGTCATAGGCGCGGAGACTAGCCGATCCTGCGGGTTCGCGCACCCCCTTGCCGCCTTCTCCAGCGCAAGCTACGCGCCGGTCAGTTTTCGCGACCATTATGTTTGAAGGAGCCGTCATGACTAAGCAGGAACTGGTGCAGAAGATGCAGGATGCCGGCGCCGTGCTGCCAGGCAAGCGCGTCAAACTCGACTTCGGCGGCGAAGGCGCAATCATGCTCGACGGTCAGGCCAATCAGGTCAGCGAAGACGATGGCGCGGCGGACACCACGATCAAGGTCAGCTGGGACGATTGGCAGCAGATGGCGGGAGGCCAGTTGGACGGCATGACCGCCTTCATGACCGGCAAGCTCAAGGTCGAGGGCGACATGTCGAACGCCATGCAACTGCAGGGCGTGCTGGCCAAGCTGCGCTGAGCTCGGCTCCAGCCAGTGCTCCAGCTTAACCGCTGGTGTTTGGCGAGACCGAATCTTCCGCGTACTCACGTAGGTGCTGGACCATGCTGACTTTCTACTACTCGCCCGGCGCTTGTTCGCTGGTCAGCCACATCGCGCTGGCAGAAGCCGAGGCGCCGCACGATGCTGTCTCGGTCAGCCTCGCTAAGGGTGAGCAGCACGCGGATGAGTTTCTGCGCATTAATCCGCACGCGCGGGTGCCGGCGCTGGTCACCGACGTAGGCACCGTCACCGAGAATATCGCCATCCTGAACTATCTCGCGGACCGTTTCGGCGCGGACGGGTCCGTGCCGCGCGGCGATCCGTACCGGGCGGCGCGGTGCAACCAGCTGCTGAGCTGGTGTTCCAGCACGGTCCACGTTGCCTTCGCCCAGCTGTTCCGGCCGGGACGGTTCAGCCCCGACGACGCGGTGCATCAGGCAATCAGTGACGGTGGACGCGCCGCGCTGGTCAGTCACTTCACCGAGCTTGACGATCTGTGCGGCGAAGGCTGGCTGGCGGGGGAGCAGTTCACCGCCGCCGACAGCTATGCCGCCGTGTTCTACCGCTGGGCGCTCCGGTCCAAGTTCGACATGAGCGTCTATCCGCGCTGGGCAGCGCTGACCCGGCGGGTGATCGAGCGGCCCGCCGTGGTGCGATCGCTCGAGCAGGAAGGGCTGACGGCGGCCGAGTTCGCCTGACAGGAGGAGCAGAACAGCTTGGCCAACAAGATCTATCCCGATGCCGCGGCGGCCTTGGAAGGCTTGCTGCACGACGGCATGACTATCGCGGCCGGCGGCTTTGGCCTGTGCGGCATTCCGGAGCGATTGATCGACGCCATCGTGGCGAGCGGGGTCAAGCAGCTGACCATCGCCTCCAACAACGCCGGCATCGACAATGAGGGTCTCGGCAAGCTGCTGCGGTCGCGGCAGGTCGCCAAGATGATTTCCTCGTACGTGGGTGAGAACAAAGAGTTCGAACGCCAATATCTGGCCGGCGAACTGGAGGTGGAGTTCTGCCCGCAAGGAACGCTGGCCGAGCGGATGCGGGCAGGCGGGGCCGGTATCCCTGGCTTCTACACCAAGACCGGGGTCGGCACGAAGGTCGCCGAGGGCAAGGAAGTGAAGAGCTTCGACGGGGAGGAGTATATCCTCGAACGCGGCATCCGTGCCAACCTGTCGATCGTAAAAGGCTGGAAGGCAGACGAGGCGGGCAACCTCATGTTCCGCAAGACCGCCCGCAACTTCAACCAGCCGGCCGCGACCTGCGGCAAGGTCTGCGTCGCCGAGGTGGAGGAGATCGTGCCGGTCGGCAGCCTCGATCCGGACTGCGTCCACCTGCCGAGCATCTACGTCAAGCGCCTGATCCTCGGCGCGCCATACGATAAGAAGATCGAGTTCCGCACCGTGCGGCAGCGAGAAAACGCGTGAGCACGCGCAATCCGTGGTTGATTGTCGGAGGCTGGCTTAGCGTTGCTGCGTCGCTGCTGCACCTGGCTGTAATCGCCGGCGGTCCTGACTGGTACCGCTTCTTCGGCGCCGGCGAAGGCATGGCCCGGATGGCGGAGGCCGGAAGCTTCCTGCCTGCGCTGGTCACGCTCGGGATCGCAGGGGTGCTGGCCGTGTGGGCGGCCTATGCCTTTGCAGGCGCCGGGTTGATCCGCCGATTGCCGTTGATGCGCACGGCGCTCGTGGCGATCAGCGCCATCTATCTGCTGAGAGGATTGCTGATCGTCCCCGTGCTGATGAAGCCCGGTGCGCCGCCTTTCGATATTTGGTCGTCCCTGATCGTGCTCGTCTATGGCGTCGCTTACGCCGTAGGGACATGGCGCGCCTGGGACCGACTTTCCTCTGGAAAGGTGTCGCATGCCCTGGGATCGTAATCAGATGGCGGCCCGCGCCGCTAAGGAGCTGCGGGACGGGTTCTACGTGAACCTGGGCATCGGCATTCCGACCTTGGTCGCCAACAACATTCCGGCGGGGATGGAAGTGACGCTGCAGTCGGAGAATGGAATGCTCGGCATCGGCCCATTCCCTTACGAGGACGAGGTCGACCCCGACCTGATCAACGCCGGCAAGCAGACCATCAGCCAGCTGCCCTCGTCGAGCTATTTCTCCTCGGCAGACAGCTTCGCGATGATCCGCGGCGGGCATATCGACCTGACCGTTCTCGGCGCCATGGAGGTCAGCGAGGGCGGCGACATCGCCAACTGGATGATTCCAGGCAAGATGATCAAGGGCATGGGCGGGGCGATGGACCTGGTCGCCGGCGTCAAAAAGATTATCGTGGTGATGGAGCACACGGCCAAGGACGGCACCCCCAAGTTCATTCCCGAGTGCACGCTCCCGCTGACCGGCAGGAACGTGGTCGACATGATCGTCACCGACCTTGCCGTGTTCCAACGACCCGATCACCAGAGCCCGTTCAAGCTGGTCGAACTGGCGCCCGGCGTCGGCACCGACGAGGTGCGGGACAAGACGAGCGCGCGCTTCGAGGGCTAGCATGTTTTCGCTCAGGACGAGCGTTCTGCTGGCAGCCGGGCTGTTGGCCGCTGCCTGCTCGTCGCCTGAGCCCACGTTGATCGACGGCCGCACTGAGGAGAGCTTCTCCCGAACGGCCGAACAGGCGCGGACCGACTTGCCCGTGGCGGATCGTCTGGCTTTCGACCGGGCGCTTGCCAGTGCCCCGACGCGGCGGTTCGGAGCCGCGGACGGCGAGGCGCTCCGGCGGCTGAGTTTCGACGGCATGACGGGAGCGGAGGTGGTTGCCGATCATCGGGCAAGGCAGAAGTAAGTTCGTCATTGCGAGAAGCGTAGCAACGCGGCAATCCAGTGACCCTCAGCGCAAAGTAAAACGGATTGCTTCGCTGCGCTCGCGATGACGGAGATATGATGCGCGCTTTACTCTCCCATGTACCTGGCGGACCCGACACTCTCCAGATCACGGACCTTCCTTCGCCGACGCCTAGCCCAGGCGAGTTGCTGGTGCGGGTGCGAGCCGCGGCGATCAATTACCCCGACGTGCTGATCATCGAGGACAAGTATCAGCTGAAACCGCCACGGCCGTTTGCGCCGGGCGGCGAGATTGCTGGTGAGGTGATCGGGGTCGGGGACGGTGTTGATGACTGGCGTGAGGGCGACCGGCTGATCGCGGTGCCGGGCTTCGGCGGGTTGGTCGAGGAGATCGTGATCCCGGCGGCGAGCGCCTTTCGCCTGCCTGGGAGCCGCAGCTCCACGGATGGCGCGGCGCTGCTGCTGACCTATGCCACCTCCATTCACGCGCTGTGGGACCGCGGCCGGCTACAGGCCGGGCAGACGCTGCTGGTGCTCGGCGCTGCGGGCGGAGTGGGCCTGGCCGCGGTGGAACTCGGCAAGGCCCGCGGCGCTCGGGTCGTGGCCGCGGTCTCGAGCGAGGACAAGGCGCAGGCCGCTCGCGAGGCCGGCGCGGACGACGCCATCGTCTATCCGCGTGGGCCATTCGATCGTGACGGGCAGAAGGCGTTGGCGGACCTGTTCAAGCGCGCGGTCGGACCGGCCGGCGCCGACGTCATCTACGATCCCGTCGGGGGCGACTATGCCGAGCCCGCGTTGCGCAGCATCGCGTGGGAAGGGCGCTACCTGGTGGTCGGCTTCCCGGCCGGGATACCCAGGCTGCCGCTCAACCTGACCCTGCTCAAGAGTTGCGACGTATGCGGCGTGTTCTGGGGCGCATTCGCCATGCGCGACCCCACGGCCAATGCCGCCCATGTCGCCGAGCTGTTTCGGCTGTGGGACGAAGGCAAGATCAGCCCGCGGGTCAGCGCCACCTACCCACTGGAGCGCGCCGGCGAGGCGATCGCCGCGTTGAGCAGCCGGCAGGTGATCGGCAAGCTGGTGGTGGAGCTCTGACACCGGTTGCAGCTCTACTTCGTGGCCAGGGCTGCAACCTTTTGTAGGCGGCAAGCGAACCTCCTGCTGCAAGGAGGAGAAGCCGATGTTCAAAAGCCGTTCATTCACTGCGGCCGAATCCGCCGTTATGAACCGAACCATGTCCCGTCGCACCCTGCTCGGCAGCCTGGGCCTGACCGCCGCGGCAGCGCTGACGTGGCGACCGCAGACTGGCGCCGCGGCGCCAGGCCGATACGCCGTCCAGCTGACCCCGGCTGAGTGGAAGCGGAAACTGGGCCCGCAACGCTTTCGCATCTTGCGCGAGGCCGGCACGGAGCGGCCATTTTCCAGTGCGCTGAACAAGGAACATAGGCGAGGCCTGTTCTCCTGTGCCGGCTGTGGGCAGAAATTGTTCAGCTCGGCCGCCAAGTTCGACAGCGGCACCGGCTGGCCAAGCTATTTTCAGGCACTTCCCGGCGCGGTCGTGACCACGGCCGACCGGAGCATGCTGATGACCCGCACCGAAGTGGTCTGCGCCCGCTGCGGCGGCCATCTCGGCCATGTATTCGACGATGGCCCGCGGCCGACTGGCAAACGCTTCTGCATGAACGGCCTTGCGTTGGCCTTCGCTCCGGCTTGAGCTGGATTGCGGGTCGGTTGAGTCCGTCGCTCTGCAGGCCTATCTGCCAGTCAGATGATTTGGGGGATTGGAGCCGATGACCACCTTTGATGACCGCGAGCGCGCCTTCGAGACGAAGTTCGCGCACGATGAGGAAATGAAGTTTCGCCTCATGGCCCGCCGGAACAAGCTGCTGGGCATGTGGGCGGCGCGTGAGATGGGGTTGAGCGAGGCCGAGGCCGACGCCTATGCCAAGGACGTGGTGCGCGCCGATTTTGAGGAGGCGGGCGACGAGGACGTGATCCGCAAAGTGCTAGGCGACCTGACCTCCGCCGGCAAGGACATCGACGACAGCGTAATCCGCGAGCAGCTTGCCACCCAGACAGTGGAAGCCAAGCGCCAGTTAATGGAGGCCCGGTAGTTCATGGCGATGGCGGCCGAAGACATCGAAGCGCTGATCCGCGCCGCCATTCCCGACGCGGAGGTGGTTATCCGCGATCTAGCGGGCGATGGCGACCATTATGCGGCCCGGGTCGTGTCGGCGAGCTTCGCCGGGCTGCCACGCGTACGCCAGCACCAGAAAGTCTATGCTGCGCTAGGGGGGCGCATGGGGGGCGAGCTTCATGCACTGCAGCTCGAGACCGCAGTGCCCAACGGAGATTGAATGATGAGTGACATCAAAGACCGGATCGATGCGATCGTGAAGGCGGACGACGTGGTGCTGTTCATGAAAGGCACCGAGCTGTTTCCGCAGTGCGGCTTTTCGAGCCGAGCGATCGCGATCCTGAACCATCTTGAAGCCGACTACCGCACCGTCGATGTGCTGCAAGACCAGGAGATCCGCAACGGTATCAAGGAATATTCGGAGTGGCCAACTATTCCACAGCTGTACGTGCATGGTGAGTTCGTTGGCGGGTCCGACATCATGATGGAGATGTTCGAAAGCGGCGAATTGCAGCAGCTGGTCAAGGCCGAGGCCTAAACGCGGATACTTGCCGGATGTGGAGAAGGGACGGTGTCGCGAGACCAGAGAAGCCGCGACACCGTCCCTTCGGATTGGCGTGGAACCAATGTGGACGTGCTTATAATAGCAATCACTGTGCCAAACGGATGAGAATGGCTGAAACCAGAGAACAAACGAGAGGAACGCGCTTCCGTCTGTCGACCGGTTGTAAGAAAATCCGACGGGATCTCCGCGGCCCTTCCGCCTCTGGCGCGGGTTGCTGTGGCTGATGGATGCTCCCGTTCCTCTCGCGGCCGCCGAGTCCCGGCTGTTCTGCGACCTGACCCAGAGCTGGTCGGAGGTGGGCGGAGGAGTGGGGACCTATCTCCGAGCCAAGCGCTCGCACATCATTGAGAACACGCAGCACCGTCACCTGATGGTCCTGCCGGGCCCGCGTGACGAGATCGAGGAGAGCCGCGGCGGACGGGCGATTACCGCCTGGATCAAGTCCCCGCATGTGCCCTTCAGCCCGCATTATCGGCTGCTCTTACGAAACGGTGCCGTGGCTCGAGCCTTGAAGCGGTTCGCTCCCGACGTCATCGAGTGCCAGGATGCATATAATCTACCCTGGGCGGCGATCAGCCATCGCAAGCGGCACCCCCAGGCGGCGTTAGTAGCTGGTTACATGACGGATTTCCCGACCGTCTATGCGGAACGGCCATTCTCCAAGGCGTTCGGGGCGGCGGTCGGCGTGTGGGCGGGGCGGACCTGCTACGATTACTGCGGCCGGCTCTACCGGCGGTTCGATGCGGTTTATGCCCTCTCCAATCATGGGGGCGGCAACAGGCTGCGCTCCTTGGGCGTCGAGCCGGTGCACGTCCTTCCTTTAGGCGTGGAGCTGGGCGCCTTCGGCCCGCAACATCGAGACCAGGACCTCCGCCATGAACTGGGAATGCGGCCCGACCAGCCGCTGCTGATCTATGTCGGCCGGATGGACATCGAGAAGCGGCCCGACATCGTCGTGGAGGCGTTGCGCAAGCTGCCGCCAGAACTCGGCGCCAAGCTGGTATTGCTCGGGCAGGGGCCGTTCAAGGAACAATTCGAAAAGGAAGCCGATCCTCGGATCATCACCCCAGGCTTCGTCACCGACCGGCCGCAACTCGCGCGCTGGCTGGCGAGCAGCGATATCTATGTTTCTGCGATGGCCAATGAGACATTCGGCGTATCTGTGATCGAGGCGCAAGCCTCCGGCCTGCCCGTGGTGGGAGTTAATGGCGGCGCCATGCTGGAACGCGTCAAGCCGGGCACAGGTTTGATCGGTCCGATCGGAGACGCGGAGGCCATGGCAGCCAACATCCTGCAGGTCTGGCAGGGCGATCATTGCGCCATGGGCGAGCGCGGCCGGAGCCATGTCGCGGGCGAGTTCAGCTGGACCCACAGCATGGAGGTCTTGTTCGGCGAAGTGATTCCCGCCGCGATCGCCCGCCGCGCTCAAGCGCTGCAGCAGGCCGATGTGCCGGGCAGGTCACCGCTCGCGCGAGCTTGACTGTCGCTTTCACTTGCGCCCCGTCCATGGCAGGGCCGGCAGGTGGATGCCCCTTATGGCCAGCTGATCGAACAGGAGCCCGGCATCGCCCGGCTCCTGGCGCCAAACCCTTCACCTTACACGGAGGCGGGGACCCAGGTGCACCTGATTGGAACGGACGAAGTGGCGGTGCTCGATCCGGGGCCTGACGAGCCCGAACATCTTCGAGCCCTGACTCAGGCGATCGGCGGCCGGCCCGTAGCGGCCATCCTAATCACCCACACGCACCGCGACCACTCGCCCGCGTCCAATTCGCTCCGCGAGACCACCGGCGCACCGGTGGTCGGCTGCGCTCCGCTGGCGCTTGAGGGACTTGGCGAGGGCGCAGAAGCCTTCGACCCGAGCTATGCACCCGACCGGGTGCTTGGCGATGGCGAGGAGATCGAGGTCGACGGACGCCGAATCGTCGCGCTGCATACGCCCGGCCACACGTCCAACCACC
>CADCWB010000030.1 GCA_902806295.1 uncultured Sphingomonas sp.
AAGCTGGCGAACGGCCTGACGGTGATCGTGCACGAGGATCGCAAGGCCCCTGTGGTCGCGGTCAGCACCTGGTACAATGTCGGCTCCAAGGACGAGCCGCACGGCAAGACCGGCTTTGCGCACCTGTTCGAGCATCTGATGTTCAATGGTTCGGAGAACCTGCCGGGCGACTTCTTCGAGTATCTCCAGAGCATCGGGGCCACTGACTACAACGGCACCACCCACTTCGACCGGACCAACTATTTCCAAACGGTTCCGCGCGGCGCCCTCGAGAAGGCGTTGTTCATGGAGTCCGACCGCATGGGCTATCTGCTCGGCGCCATCACCCAGGCGAAGCTGGATAACCAGCGGGGCGTCGTTCAGAACGAGAAGCGCCAAGGCGATAATCGGCCCGGCGGCCTAGTCTTCTACGAAGTGCTGGCCAATCTCTTCCCTGCGCCGCACCCGTACCATCACAGCCCAATCGGCTCGATGGCCGACCTCGACGCCGCCAGCCTAACCACGGTCCAGGACTGGTTCCGCGACAACTACGGCCCAAACAATGCCGTGCTGGTGCTGGCCGGCGACATCAACGCCCAGCAAGCGCGTCCCATGGTGGAGAAGTACTTCGGCGCGATCAAGCGCGGGCCGGTCAACGTTCCGGCATCCGCGCCCGTGCCCGCCGCGCGCACCCGCGACACCATTGTCATGAAGGATCGCGTCGCCGCGACCACTGTGTCGCGTTACTGGGCTGTGCCCGGATTGCTCGACCGGCAGACCGCCGCACTGGACCTTGGCGGCTCGGTCCTTGGCGGCCTTGCCTCATCGCGGCTCGATCAGGCGCTGGTTCGCGACGAGAAGCTCGCGGTGTCGGTCAGCGCCGGCAACCAGTCCTTCCAGCGGGTTGGCGTGTTCCAGGTCAGCGCCACGGTGAAGCCGGGCGTCGAGCCGGCAGCGGTCGAGAAGCGCCTCGACGAGCTGATGGCCGACTTTATCGCTAAAGGCCCGACCCAGGCCGAACTGCGTCGCGCCTCCATGACCGAAGTGTCCGGCCGCATCCGCGGGCTGGAGCAGGTCGGCGGCTTCGGCGGCAAGGCCGTCGCCTTGGCCGAGGGTCAGGTCTACGCCGGCGATCCCAACTTCTACCGCAAGAACCTGCGCGAACTGGCCGCGGTCACCCCGGCGGAGGTTCGCACCGCCTTTGGCCGCTATCTCGCCCGTCCGCCGCTGAAGCTTCGGCTCGAGCCCGGCGAGCGTCCGCCCTATGTCGAAGCCAAGGGCGCACCCAAGGCTGCCGCCGCTGGCGCGGCACCGCCCCCCTCCACCAAGCGAGAGGTTCCGTCGGTCGGCAGCCTGGCCGCGCTCGACTTCCCGGACGCGCAACGGGCCCAGCTCTCGAATGGTATGCGCATCACCTACGCCCAGCGGGATGCCGTTCCCGTGACTCAGATGGCCCTGCTGTTCAACGCCGGGACGGCGGCCGACGCCCCAACCCAGCGCGGCCTTCAGGGCATGGTGCTGAGCCTGCTCGACGAGGGTGCTGGCTCGCTCACCTCGCAGCAGATCGCCGAGCGGAGGGAAGAGCTTGGGGCCGAGATATCGACCGGATCAACGCCGGATAGCAGCACCATCTACCTGTCGGCCCTTTCCGCCAACCTTGCGCCCTCCCTCGACCTGCTGGAGACCGTGGTCGAGCAGCCGACCTTTGCGCCGGCAGAGGTGGAGCGAGTCCGCACCCAGCTGCTGACCGGCATTGCCCAGGCCCAGAAGGATCCCAACCAGATCGCCCAGCGGCTGCTGCCGACCCTGCTCTATGGCGAGGGCCATCCCTATGCGGCCCGCGGTGCGGGTGATCCCAAGGCGGTAGCGGCGTTCACCCGCAACGACCTTGTCGGCTTCCAGCAGCGCTGGCTGCGGCCCGATAATATGGAGGTGTTCGTCGTTTCCGACCTGCCGCTCGCGCAGATCGTGCCGCAACTGGAGCAGCGCTTTGCCAGTTGGCAGGCACCTGCCGTTGCCAAGGGAACCAAGACGTTCACCGCTCCCCCGGGCCGCCCAACGGCGCCCCGGATTGTGCTGGTGGATCGTCCGGGCTCGCCGCAGTCGGTGATCCTTGGCGGTCAGATCACGCCGGTGAACCCGCGTGGCGACATCGTTCCTGTGACCAGCGCCAGCGAGGTGCTGGGCGGCAATTTCCTGTCACGGATCAACATGGACCTGCGTGAAACCAAGGGCTGGTCCTATGGTGTCCGCTCGAACTTCACTCTCAACCAGAACGCCGCGCCATACGTCATCAGCGCTCCGGTGCAGGCCGACCGTACCGGCGACTCAATCGCTGCGCTGAACCAAAACATCAACGATCTGCTCGGCGGCAAGGGCGTGACCGGCGATGAGCTAAGCCGGTTGGTGAGCAATAACGTCGATGCCCTGCCTGGCCAGTTCGAGACCAGCACCGCCGTGCTTGGCGCACTGATCAACAACCGGCTTTATGGGCGGCCCGACAACTACCAGGAGCAGCTCGCGCCCAAGTATCGCGCCCTGACCACGGCGGGTCTGGACACCGCGCTACGGCAAGCCGTCGATCCGAAAGGCTTCGTCTGGATCGTCGTTGGCGACGCCAAGACCGTGCGGCCGCAGCTGGAGAAGCTGGGATATCCGGTGGAGGTGGCTGAACCACGCTAAGCTCGTCCGCCCGATGAGTTGAAGGGAGGGCCGGCGCCAATCGCGTCGGCCCTTTTTTATGCGAACGGCTTCACTCGGGTGACATGCCCCATCTTGCGACCAGGCCGCGCCTCCCCCTTGCCATAGAGGTGCACCGCGGCGCCCGCCTCCGCGACGAGCTCGGGCCAACGATCGACATCGCTCCCGATCAGATTGTCCATTGTCGCTCCAGCCCCGCGGAGCGCGGTCGAGCCGAGCGGCAGACCGCAAATCGCCCGAATATGCTGGGCGAACTGCGACGTCTCGGCACCCTCGATCGTCCAGTGCCCGCTGTTGTGAACGCGCGGTGCGATCTCGTTGACGATCGGACCGTCGACGCAGGCGAAGAACTCGACGGTCAGCACGCCGACATGCTCCAGGGCCTCAGCGATACTGGCTGACATGGCGCGCGCCGCGGGCCCATGCCGCTCGATGCTGGCGCTGGCGGGCACGCTGGAACGGCGCAAGATGCCGTCTTCGTGCCGGTTCTCAGGCAGCGGGAAAAAGGCGGTCGAGCCATTCTGGCCGCGGGCCAGGATCACTGAAAACTCCGCCTCGAAGCCGACGCCCTGCTCCGCCACCGCAGGCTGCTCGCCGATCGCCGCCCATGCCTGCGCGGCTTCGGCGCTCGAGCGAACCCACGCCTGGCCCTTACCATCGTAGCCGTAGCGCCGGGTCTTCAGCACCAGCGGAAGGCCGATCGCTTGCACCCCGACTTCGACTTCGGCGAGACTCGAGACCGCGACCCACGGTGCCACCTGGCCGCCGCTCGCCTCGATGAAGCTCTTCTCCTCCGCCCGGTCCTGCGCCACTGCCAACGACTTGGCGCCGGGGCGCAGCGCGCCGGCGATGGCGGCCAGCGGCTCCACTGGCAGGTTCTCGAACTCGTAAGTGACGACGTCCACCGCAGCAGCGAACGCTTTCAGCGCCGCCACATCGTCGAACGCCGCGCGGGTGAAGCGGGCTGCAACGTCGGCAGCGCACGGCCGCTCATGCGGATCGTAGATGTGGCAGCGATAGCCCAGCTCGGCTGCGGCCAAGCTCAGCATGCGACCGAGCTGGCCGCCGCCGATGATGCCGATGATGCCGCCGGGCTCGATCACTTAGGGTTGCTCGGCCACGCCTTCGGTTTGCGTCCGGCGCCATTCGTCGACGCGTTCGGCCAGGGCCTCGTCTGACAGGGCGAGGATCGAGGCGGCAAGCAGGCCTGCGTTGATCGCGCCCGCCTTGCCGATCGCCAAGGTCGCCACCGGCACCCCGCCCGGCATCTGCACGATGCTGAGCAAGCTATCGAGACCCTTCAGCGCCTTGCTTTCCACCGGCACGCCCAGCACCGGCAGGCTGGTCATCGACGCCGTCATTCCAGGCAGATGTGCCGCCCCGCCGGCGCCGGCGATGATCACCTGCAGGCCGCGCTCCCGGGCGCCACGGGCATAATCATACAGACGCTCGGGTGTGCGATGGGCGGAAACGACTTTGCTTTCGTGGGTTACACCCAGGACGGCCAGCGTGTCGGCAGCATGGCGCATCGTGTCCCAATCGGACGAGCTGCCCATGATTATGCCAACCGCGACGCCGCTCATCATTGTTCCCACGGCCGATGGGCCGAGTTCGAGCTTTAGGAAGCTCGTGGCTCCGGTGCAACGGTTCGGGAATCCACAAGCGGCTCGTTTGCGGTTATGAGTCGCGTTGCAACACTCGGGCTGCATCCATGACCAACCTCGTGCCGGACCTCCACGATCGAAGCGCTCTGGTAGAGGAGGTTGGTCGCTTGCGGGCCGAGATCGCGCGGCTCGAGCACCGCGTACGCGACCTCGACCGACTCGCCCATTACGACAGCCTGGTCCCGGTCCTGAATCGGCGCGGCTTCATCCGCCAGCTGGTGAAATTGGTCGACCGCACCGACCGCTACGGCGACGGCGGAGGAGTCCTGTTTATTGATGTCGATGGGCTGAAGCTGGTCAACGACAGCTACGGCCATCATGCGGGCGATGCGGCGCTGGTTCATGTGGCGCAAATGCTGGTCGGAGGCGTTCGGCAGAGCGACTGTGTTGCACGGATCGGCGGCGATGAATTCGCGGTCCTGCTGGAACGGGTCAACGGCGAAGAGGCGGCAGAGACGGCGGCCAGACTGGTGGACCAGATCGCCGGCACAGAGTTCGGGCATGACGGGCATGCCAGCCCGCTCAGCGCCGCGATCGGCATCGGGATGATCGAGCCGGGCGACAAGGCGGAGCAGGTCCTCATCCGCGCCGACCGCGCGATGTACGAGGAAAAGGCTGCGGCCTGACGCGGGCTCCTAGCGCTCGCTCAGATAGTAGCGGTCCTTCACCTCAAGCTGATCGGTCAGTTGATAGACGATCGGCTGACCGGTTGGGATCTCGAGACCGACGATATCCTCATCCGAAATGCCGGAGAGATGCTTCTCAAGCGCTCGTAGTGAGTTGCCATGAGCAGAGATCATCACCCGCTTGCCGGCCTTCAGCGCCGGTGCGATCTCCGCCTCGAAATAGGGGAGCACCCGAGCGA
>CADCWB010000031.1 GCA_902806295.1 uncultured Sphingomonas sp.
CAGGCGGGTGGCAGCGTGCGTTCTGCTTCTACGGTGAGGCAGTTGCCGTCAACGCCGGTGATGCGGACGCGCTCGCCGGCACGCGCCGGCCCGCCCCGAGCACTCCACTCGCTGTCGCCAACGCGAACCCGGCCGTCGCGCTCGTCGATTGCGGAGACGACCTCTACGCTGCGGCCCACCAGCCGTGCGGACCGGTCGTTGAGGTGCGGGTCGCTGCTGGCCACCGGACGAGCGGCATAGACCTTGCGCCCGATCATCACGGCGACGACCGTGTAGAGCACGAACAGTGCCAAGCCGGGCACCAAGCCGAGATCGAACATCAGCACGAAGGCGCCCGTGACCATCGCCGCCGCGCCGATGAACAGCAGGAAGAAGCCCGGCGCGACCACTTCGGCGATCAGCAGGACGAGCCCTCCGATCAGCCACAGCCAGCCGGGCTCGAGATCGGCGAGCATCAGCCCTGAACCCGCGGCACGCCTGGCAAGGCGGTCGGTGCGCCGCGCTCGGCCGTCAATTCGCGCTTGGGGGTTGGCTGCTCTGCCGCCGCCTGATCATTGCCGAAGGCTGATCGCGCGAGTTCGCCGATGCCGCCGAGGGAGCCTATCAACTGCGTCGCCTCGACCGGGAACAGGATGGTCTTGGCATTGGGCGAGTTGGCGAACATGCCGAGCGCTTCGACATATTTCTGAGCGATGAAATAGTTGATCGCCTGGGTGTTGCCGCCCGAGATGGCGTCACTCACCGCTTTGGTCGCGGCTGCTTCCGCGTCGGCCGAGCGTTCGCGGGCCTCGGCGTCGCGGAAGGCGGCTTCCTTGCGGCCTTCCGCCTCCAGGATCTGCGAGGCCTTCTCACCCTCGGCCCGCAAGATCTCGGAGGCCCGCATGCCTTCGCTTTCCAGGATGGCCGCGCGCTTTTCGCGCTCGGCCTTCATCTGGCGCGTCATTGCGTTGACGATGTCGGCTGGCGGACGAATGTCCTTGAGCTCCACCCGGGTGATCTTCACGCCCCAGCTTTCGGTAGCGTGATCGACGACCTGAAGCAGCCGGGTGTTGATCTCATCACGCTTGGACAGGGTCTCGTCGAGGTCCATCGAACCCATCACCGTGCGCAAGTTGGTGGTCGAGAGCGCCAGGATCGCGTTGTAGAGTTCGCTGACCTCATAGGCGGCCTTGGCAGGGTCGAGCACCTGGAAGAACACCACTCCATCGACCGCCACCATCGCATTGTCCTTGGTGATGATCTCCTGTCCCGGAATGTCGAGCACCTGCTCCATCATGTTGATCTTGCGGCCGACCCGGTAGAAGAAGGCAGGCACGAAATTGAAACCGGGATCCGCGACCCGCACGAAGCGGCCGAAATGCTCGATCGTGTAGCGAAAGCCCTGGTGAACGATCTTGATGCTGATCATCATATACAGGACGACCAGCGCGGCCAGGAACAGCATGAAAGTGGTGAGCATCTTATCCCCCGATGATTCTGCCGCGCATGATGCGACGCGCGGCCGCGCAAGCGAAGCGAAATCGGCATGAAGACGGACCTGTTCGGCAGACGGTCGGCCTTGTTCCTGCCAGCCAGCAATCCGCGCGCGATCGCCAAGGCTCGAGAAGCGGGAGCTGACCTGGTGATCCTCGACCTGGAGGATGCGGTCAGGCCGGAAGACAAGGAAATCGCCCGGGCGGCTGCCGTTACGGCAGTCGCAGAGCAATGGCCCTGTCCGGTCGCGATCCGCTTGAACGGGATCGCAAGCGAATGGCACCGGGCGGATGAGGAGGCAGTGGCGGACTCGGGCGCTGAGCTGGTGGTGCTGCCGCGCTGCGAGGACGAGGCGCAGGTGCGGCTGGTTCAGGAGCGCACCGGCAAACCCTGTGCGGCCATGATCGAGACGCCTGCCGGAGTGCTCGCCGCGTCCAGGATCGCCATGAACGCCGCTGCCCTGATCGCCGGCACGAATGACCTGCGTGCTTCCCTGCGGCTGCCGCCGGGCGCCGGGCGGCAGCAGATTTCCGCCTCGTTGCAGTGGATCGTGTTGACGGCGCGGCTGGGCGGTATCCCGGCGTTCGACGGCGTCTTCAATCGGCTCGACGATCCGGAGGGTTTCGCGACCGAGGCGGGCGACGGGCGATTGCTCGGTTTCGATGGCAAGAGCCTGATCCACCCCAACCAGATCGCGCCTTGCCACGAGGCGTGGGCGCCGTCAGCGGATGAGCTTGCCCGCGCCGAGCGGCTGGTCGCTGCGGCGCAGGGCGGAGCGGAGCGGTTCGAGGGCGAGATGATCGAGCGCATGCATGTGGAGGCCGCGCTGCGCTTGCTGGGCCGCTAACCCTTGCCGAATCGCTTCGCGCTCGCCACTAGCCGCCATGGCCGACATCCTCGACGCTCCCCACATTCCCCTGGGTCTCACTTTCGACGACGTGCTCCTGCAGCCGCTCGAGTCGAACGTGTTACCGAGCCAAGCGGACACCCGCAGCTTCCTGACCCGCGAAATCCCGCTCTGCATCCCGATCCTGTCCTCGGCGATGGACACGGTGACCGAAGCCGACATGGCGATCGCCATGGCGCACCTGGGCGGGATCGGCGTGCTGCATCGTAACCTGACGGTCGAGGAGCAAGCCGCGGCCGTTCGCCAGGTCAAGCGGTTCGAAAGCGGCATGGTCGTGAACCCGATCACCATGACGCCAGACCAGACGCTGGCCGAGGCGCTGGAATTGATGCGGTCCAACAAGATCAGCGGCATTCCGGTGGTGGAGCGGTCGGGCAAGTTGGCGGGCATCCTGACCAATCGCGACGTCCGTTTCGCAGAGAACCCCGATCAACCTGTTTCCGAGCTGATGACCCGCGAAAATCTGGCGACGGTTGCGGCCGGGGCCAGCCAGGATGAAGCCCGGCGACTGCTTCACCAGCGCCGTATCGAAAAGCTGCTGGTGGTCGACAGCGCCGAGCATTGCGTGGGCCTGATCACGGTCAAGGACATCGAAAAGGCCGTAGCCTCGCCCAACGCCACCAAGGACGCCGAGGGGCAGCTGCGCGTTGCTGCGGCCAGCACGGTGGGCGACAAGGGCTGGGAGCGGTCCGAGGCGCTGATGGATGCGGGCGTGGACTGCATCGTTATCGACACCGCGCACGGCCACAATGTCGAAGTGTCGCGGGCGGTTGAGCGGGTGAAAAGCGCCAGCAACCGCGTGCAGGTGATCGCCGGCAACGTCGCGACGCCGGATGCGGCCAAGGCGCTGGCTGATGCAGGCGCGGACGCGATCAAGGTCGGGATCGGGCCTGGCTCGATCTGCACCACCAGGATCGTTGCCGGCGTCGGCGTACCGCAGCTGTCCGCGGTGATGAGCGCTGCTTCGGCTGCGGCAGGGCGGGGGGTGCCCGTGATTGCCGATGGCGGCATCCGCACCTCGGGCGACATCGCCAAGGCGCTCGCCGCTGGAGCATCGACGGTGATGGTGGGATCGTTGCTGGCCGGCACCGAGGAAGCACCAGGCGAAACCTTCCTCTACCAAGGCCGCGCCTACAAGGCATATCGCGGGATGGGCAGCGTCGGCGCCATGTCGCGCGGTTCGGCCGATCGCTACTTTCAGCAGGACATCAAGGACCAGATGAAGCTGGTGCCCGAGGGGATCGAAGGACAGGTGCCGTTCAAGGGTTCGGCCTCGGCGATCATTCATCAGCTGGTCGGCGGGGTGAAGGCGGCGATGGGTTATACCGGCGCCAACACTATCGCGGAGCTGCAGAAGCGGGCGCGTTTCGTCCGGATCACCAACGCCGGCCTGAGCGAAAGTCATGTCCATGACGTTGCGATCACCCGAGAAGCGCCCAACTATCCGACCCGGTAAACGGCGGTGACGCCCCAAGCGCGCGCCCAGGCGGCGATCGAGATACTGGACCAGGTGATCGCTGCCACACGCGACGATGGACCGCCGGCGGACTCGCTTGTGACGGCTTATTTCAAGACCCGCCGCTATGCTGGTGCCAAGGACCGGCGAGCGGTGCGCGAGCTGGTTTTCGCTGCGATCCGTCACTCGGCCGAGCGGCCGGAGACTGGGCGCGCTGCCCTGCTGCCGATCGCGGGTGAGCTGTTCGACGGAGCGCCACATGGGCCTGAGCCGGTGAGGGAGGGCGAGGCGAGGGCCGAAGCAGGCGACGTGCCTCCATGGCTGCTGCCGGAACTCTCCTGCTTGGTCCAAGTGGACGGCAGCTTGGTCGAGCGTGCGCCGCTGGACCTCCGGGCCAAGCCACCGCGCGAGGCAGTCGCGGTGGAGTTCCCGGATGCACACCCGACGCCGTTCAGCCCTTGGGGCCTGCGATTACCCCCGGACAGCAAGGTCACCGACCATCCAGCGTACCTCGGAGGGCGGGTCGAGGTGCAGGATGAAGGCAGCCAGCTGATCGCACTGGCCTCTGCACCTGCCGGCGGCGAGCGGTTGCTCGATCTCTGCGCCGGAGCTGGCGGCAAGTCGCTGGCGCTAGCGGCGGCGGCTCCTGGCGCGGAGATCATCGCTTGCGACACCAATCGGCAGCGCTTGTCACGGCTGCAGCCGCGGGCGCTCAGGGCCGGTGCGCAGATCGCCGTTCGGTTGCTCGACGTTCCGCGAGAGGCTGAGGGACTCAGCGATCTTCGGGGCCGCTGCGACCTGGTGCTGGTGGACGCGCCCTGCTCCGGCTCAGGGACGTGGCGGCGCAACCCGGAGGG
Organism: uncultured Sphingomonas sp.; assembly: GCA_902806295.1. Lineage (GTDB taxonomy): Bacteria > Pseudomonadota > Alphaproteobacteria > Sphingomonadales > Sphingomonadaceae > Sphingomicrobium. Next base: position 4,694 of record CADCWB010000031.1, read on the forward strand.
GCGCTGGCGGCTGTCACCCGAGCGGCTGGAGCGCTTGCTGGCGCTGCAGGCCCGGGTGCTCGATCTCGCCGCACCGTTGGTTAGGCCAGGGGGCCGGCTTGTCTACGCCGTTTGCTCGCTGCTCAACCGCGAAGGCGCCGGCCAGGCGGAGCAGTTCCTCAGCCGCCATTCAGCTTACAAGGTCGAGGATCCAGGACTGACCGCCGGGCGTTCTGATGGTGCCGGAAAGCTTCTCACTCCGGGACATGATGGAACTGACGGCTTTTTCATTGCGCGGTTCGGCCTGAATGGGTGACAAGCGGGTCAACTGGCTGGAGATGGTGATGCGGATACTGCCGATTGCAGGTGCTTTGGGGATCGTGGCCGCCTTGGTGGCGAGTAGTGGCCAAAGCCAGACTCCCGACAGCCAGTTGAACCCGGCGTCCGTGGCCCTGCTGAAGCAAGGTGAAGCTTCGCTCGCGGCTGGAAACTTCGCGGCGGCAGACGACGCGCTTGAAACCGCACTCGCGGTCGACCCCCGCAATCGCCAGGCGTTCATCAGTCTGGCGCGCGTGGCTCAGCGGCAGAAGCTGTACGGGCAGGCGGTGCGTTATACGAACAAGGCGCTCGCGCTCGAGCCCAACGACGTCAATGCGCTGGCCATCCAGGGTGAGGCGCTGGTCGAGATGGGTGCAGCCGCACGGGCCCAGCAGAATCTAGCAAAGGTGAAGCAGCTGTGCGGCGCCAACGCCTGCGCGCAAGCGACGCAGCTGTCGGCGGCGATTGCGCGCGGCCCTGCGGTGGCGCAGAAAGCTCCCACGCCAGGCACCAAGACCAACTAAATTAAGACAGGCCGCGAGCCAGCTCGACCCACTCGGAAACGCTGACCGTTTCGGCCCGGCGTTCCGGTGCGATCCCGAGCGGCACCAGTGTGTCGAGTGCACCCGTGACGCCCTTGAGGCTCTGACGCAGCATCTTGCGACGTTGACCGAAGGCCGCGGCGGTCAGCCGCTCCAGCACTTGCGGGTTGACCCCGACCGGCTGCTCGGCGGGCACGACATGCACCACCGCGCTGGCTACCTTCGGCGGGGGAGTGAAGGCGGAACGATGGACTGCCATGGCGATGCGCGGGTTTGCGCGCCATTGCGAGGCGACGGCAAGCCGCCCGTAGTGCTCGCTGTCCGGACGCGCCACAATCCGCTCGGCGACCTCGCGCTGGAACATCAGGGTGAGCGAGCGCCACCACGGCGGCCAGGTTTCACCGCTCAGCCAGCGCAGCAGCAACGCGGTTCCGATATTGTAGGGCAGGTTGGAGACGATATGTGCGCCGCCGCCGACCGCAGAAGCCTCGTCGATCTTAAGCGCGTCGTCCTCGATCAGGCGTAGCTTGCCGGGGAAGGCGGCGGCCAGGTCGGCCAGCGCCGGGAGGCAGCGCCGATCGCGCTCCACCGCCACCACGGAAGCCCCGGCTTCGAGCAGTGCGCCCGTCAGCCCGCCAGGCCCTGGACCGACCTCGTAGACCGTCTCGCCGCTAAGCAATTCCGGGATAGCGGCAATTCGGCTTAGTAGTTGCCGGTCGAGGATGAAGTTCTGACCTAGCGCCTTGGACGCGCTCAGCCCATGGCGCGCGATGACCTCACGCAAGGGAGGAAGAGTCACAATGTTGGAACGGGCGAGTGAGCGGCGCGATGGGCGGCGCAGCTCGCCGCCATGGTGATGGCGGCCGCCATCGCGCGCGGATCGGCCCGATCTTCGCCTGCGATGTCGAAGGCGGTGCCATGATCCGGGGCGGTGCGGACGATCGGCAGGCCCAAGGTGATGTTCACGCCCTCTTCGAAGTGCAGCGCTTTCAAGGGAATAAGTGCCTGATCATGATACATGCACAGCGCCGCGTCATATCGGGCGCGGGCGCTGGCGTGGAACATGGTATCCGCAGGATGCGGGCCGGTGACCCGCCAGCCGTCGGCCCGCAGAGCTTCTACGGCGGGGGTAATAAGATCGATCTCCTCTCGTCCCAGCGCGCCCCCCTCGCCGGCGTGGGGATTTAAGCCGGCGACCGCCAGCACCGGCTCCGCGATGCCAAAATTGCGCTGCAGCCCCCGCAGAGCGGCACGCGCGCGAGCCTCGATCAGCTGCGGCGTGAGGCGGCCGGCCACGTCGGCGAGCGGCAAATGGGTGGTCACCGGCACGGTTCGCAGCGTCGGTCCGGCAAGCATCATCGCCACGTTGCCGGGCGACACCCCGCAGCGCTCGGCCACAAATTCGGTTTGGCCGGGATGGCTGAAGCCAATCGCATAGAGCTGTTGTTTGCTGACCGGTCCAGTCGCGACAGCCGAGACTGAGCCCGAGCGCGCAAGGCCAACCGCGATCTCCAAGCTGTCCAGGGAACAATGTGCGCCGGCGACCGTCGGCAAGCCGGCGATCCCGCTTTCCGCGGCCGGAACGGCAAGCAGCGGCAACCCTTGATCAAAGGCCGACTCAACGTCCCGTGGATCGTCAACCACCGCGATGTCGCCGTCCCAGACTTGGGTGAGCGAGCGCGGATCGCCCACGGCAACGAACGGAGGCAGGTTGAAGCGGTCGCGCTGGTCCCAGCATTTGGCGACCACTTCCGGACCGATCCCGGAGGGATCGCCGAGCGAAACGGCAATCGGCGGGAGCGAAGGGGAAACCACCATCGCTCGCCCCTTAGCCCGTCAACTTAGCGGAAGTCGATCACCGCGTCGCGGCGTAAGTCGCGCAGGTAACGGCGCGCAATGCGGTCGACCCGCTCTTCCGTAAGTTGGGCAAACACCTGATCGGTGCTTGGCGCTTCGCTGGCGCTGCCCTCGTCCCGACCGCAGATCACGAGCACTCGAACACCCTCTTCCAGGCTGCCGAAAGGACGCGTGGCCTGACCCACCTGCATCGGCAACATCATCTGCTGTAGCGCGGGCGGCAGATCGCGCAGCTTAACCCCGTCGGAGGTGACCACTTCACCCTTGAAGTCGGCCGCAAGCTTGTCTGCACCGCCGCATCCACCAACACTCTGAGCCGCGGCCGCAAAACGGGTGAGCACGGGTTCTGCGACGCCGCGGGTGGTGCCGGTCGGAAAGCCGATCGAGACCTGCTTAAGGCTGAGCTCTGCATTGCGCGGATCGGCGGTCAGAATTTTGCGGGTGTCCTGCACGGCGAGAATGGAGAAGCCGCCTTGAACTGGCACGGGCTGGCTGAGCTGGCCTGGCCCCATCTGCCGCACCACGCTGCCGAGCGCTTCCGGCAACTGTTCCGGCTTCACCCAGCCAAGGTCTCCGCCCACCGCAGCTGTCGATGCTTCAGAAAACTGTCGGGCATAGCCTG
>CADCWB010000032.1 GCA_902806295.1 uncultured Sphingomonas sp.
CGTCCATCCACCCAGATCGAGAGGACAACCAGTCGCATATCGGGTTCGTCGAACATGCGCCTCACTTGCATGGCTGATGTCCGCTTTCCTTCCACCCAAAGCAGACATTCGCGTCGTGCTGCACGAACGGATTGCAGGTGCTTTGTCGCATGGCGGCTCGCCTGCGACTTTTTCTCATCAGCGTTCTACGGGTCAAGTAACCGCAACATGACCGTGACGGTTCAAACCATTCGCGCTCTAGAAGTCCACCTTGTCGTAGTGCGTCGGCGGCACGATCACTTCCATCCGCTCACCCAGCAGCGGCCTGAAGCTCGGCCGTGACTTCATCACCGCGTACCAGTCCTTGGTCTGCTTGTGCCCGCGCCAGTCGAGTGCGCCGAGATAGTCGATCACCGACAGGTGCGCCGCCGCCGTGAAATCCGCCAGACTCAGGCTCGCGCCCGCCATCCAGCGGCGGTGGTCGAGCAGATAGTCGATATAGTCGAGGTGGTTGTTCCCGATCCGCATCGCCTCGCGCAGCATGCGAGTGTCGGGGCTTTCATGGCTGACCAGCCGCTTGCGCATCCGCTCCACCATCAGCGGTTCGACGACTTCGCGGAACAGCTTCTGGTCGAACCATTCGGTCAGCCGCCTAATCTCCGCCCGCATCACCGCATTGCCGTGGATCAGCGGCATGCGGTCGACGGTTTCCTCGAAATATTCGGCGATCGGCTGCGACCCGATGAGGGTGATCCCCTGGTCCGCCTCGACCAGCACTGGCGTTTCGCCGGCCGGGTTCACGTCGACGAACTCGTCCCGCCGCTCCCACGGATGCTCGCGCACCAGCTCCACCGCCACGCCCTTCTCGGCCATCACCAGCCGGACCTTGCGGGAAAAGGGGCACAGGGGGAATTGCAGGAGCTGCCACATGCGGGCGAGCTTTAGCGAGCCGTGCGCAGGCGTCCAGCGTCATCCCGGCGCTGGGCCGGGCGAGTTTTATCGCTTCGGGTAAGCTGGCGACGGCAGGTTGGCGACGGCCCGGTCGAGCTCCTGGCCGACCTGATCAAGGGCGCGGCTGATCACCGGCCAGGAGCGCGCCACCGCTTGCGTGCCCGCCTTGAGCGTGCCCGTGCTCGCCGCGATCTCGCGGTCGAACTCGCGCTCGCTCATTCCGGTCGCGTCCTTGACCGTCTTGCTGCGGTCGCGGCTGGTGACCGGCCGGTTCTCCACCGCAGCCTCGAGCTCGCCGACCGGCAGGTTCAGCACGGCCCGGCTCAGCGCTTGCAGCACGGGCTGCAGCTGATCGACGATCTGTCCGCTGGCAACCTCGGGCGGCAGCTGCGGCACCGGCGCGACGTTCTGCGCGGCGGCTGGGGAGGCCGCCAGCAGGGCGGCAAAGATCAGTGGCAGACGCATGTCAGGCTTCCCGAATCAGAGAATGGGCCTAACCTACACCCGAAAGCTGATACTCGCCTGAACGAGCGCTCAACGAAGTGTCAGCCACACCAAGGCGGCGCTGCCGGCGATGATCCGATACCAGGCGAATGGACCGAAGCCGTAGCGGGTCACGAAGCCGACGAACAGCTTCACCACCACCAGTGCGACCACGAACGACACCGCCGCTCCGATCAGGATGTTGCCGACCATCTCGGCCGGTACCTGGTCGTGGTGCCTGGCCAGGTAATAGACGGTCGCTCCGCTCAGGGTTGGCATGGCGAGAAAGAAGCTGAACTCCGCCGCAGTCTTACGGTCCACACCCAGCGCCATCGCTCCCAGGATGGTCGCCCCCGACCGGCTCACCCCCGGGATCATCGCCAGGCACTGGACCGCGCCAACCAGCGCCGACTGCTTGAGCGTCAGGTTCTGAACGCCGCCACAGTCCTTGGGCTTCACCAGCCGCTCGATGATCAGGATCGCCACGCCGCCGATGATCAGCGCCCAAGCGACCACTACCGCGTTGCCGAGCAAGGCCTCGATCTGGTCGCCCAACAGCAGCGCGAGAACCACCGCCGGTAGGCAGGCGACCACCAGGTTGCGGGTGAAGCGCCACGCATCGGGATCGCGCCGGAACAAGCCGGTGAACACGTTCCAGAAGGTGCGCCAGTACAGCACGATGATCGCCAGGATCGCGCCCGGCTGGATCGCGACGTTGAACGCCTCCCAGTCGCTCGCCTTGAAGCCGAGCAGTTCGGTCGCGAGGATGAGGTGACCGGTGGAGGAAACCGGCAGATATTCGGTAAGCCCCTCGACGATGCCGAGGATGACGACCAGCCACAGGATCGGCATGTCCGGAGCCTAGCCTGCCGTCGACTGGCTGCGGCTATGGCCGCGCTGGAATCGGCCACCCTTTTGGAACCGGCCCAGCCAGTCCCCGGCAACCGCCGAGAGCGGAGTGCCTGAGATGCCGAACGCTTCCAGCCCCGGCATGCCCTGATGCACCACATTGTCCTTGGCCAGCATCAGCCATTGGTCGCGGGTCATCGGCGCGCCGGGCAGAAAGCCCAGCCGGCTCATCGCATCGCCCACGAAATCGGGTAACTCGACGATTTGAGGCTTTTGCCCCGCGGCCTCGGCGATTGCGGCGTTGAGTTCGCGCATGGTCATCACCTGCGGCCCGCCAAGCTCGTAGGTGCGCCCGCCATGCTCCTCGGGAGCGAGCGCCGCGAGTGCGATCGCCTTGGCGAGGTCGCGTACATAGATCGGCTGGAACCGGCGCTGGCCGGCCAGCACCGGCAGGAACGGCAGCCGCGCCATGCCCGCGAAGCGGTTGGTCAATTGGTCCTCCTGCCCGAACACCAGGCTGGGGCGGACAACGGTCGCATTCTCAAAGCCAGCGCGCACTGCCAACTCGCCCTTGCCCTTGCTCGCGCCGTAGACGGATGGGCTGCCCGGATCGGCGTTAATCGCCGACACATGGACGAAGCTCGCGGCCCCCGCCTGGGTCGCCAGCTCCGCCGCCCGGCCGGCCGCGTCGACATGGATTGCCTGCAGGTTGCCGCTAAACACGCCGACCAGGTTGACCACTCCCCAGGCCCCGTCGACCGCGCGCTTCAGGGTGTCGGGCTTGGCCATGTCGATTGCCATCAGGTCCAGCTGCCCGACCGCTGCGAGCGGCTGCAGGAAGTAGGCCTGGCGTGGCCCGCGCTGGGCGACCCGCAGCCGGACGCCTGACTTCAGCAGCTGCTCGCAGACGTAACGGCCGATAAAGCCGCCACCGCCGAGCACGGTGATCATGCGATTGCGCCAGTCGATTTTGGGGTCGATCATGGCTCCGTGCCCTAGCGCCGCGTCTCCGGCCGGACAAGGAGGCCGCTGGGCCGTCGTTTTTGGGCGTGCAGCCGTTGACATGCCCCGCCGCCCGCCTCTAAGCGCCGCCCCCTACCGAGTACTACAAGCTCCTGTGCCCAGGTGGCGGAATTGGTAGACGCACCAGCTTCAGGTGCTGGCGCTCGCAAGGGCGTGGAGGTTCGAGTCCTCTCCTGGGCACCATTTCCCTGTTCGTCGACGCTCGCCAAGCGTCGACTTTTCCCATAGAATCTGCCATTTATGTCCCTGCCTTGGGTGTCAGCGTTCGCCTTTGTTCGCCAGCAGCCGGAAGATTTGGGGGCCTTTTTGGGGGCCCTTCTTAAGGCCGGGCCACTGGAGGCTTGGCAATGGCACTGACTGACACCGCCGTAAGAACCGCGAAGGCCCGCGACCGCCAAACGAACCGGTCTGATGGAAGAACCGACCA
>CADCWB010000033.1 GCA_902806295.1 uncultured Sphingomonas sp.
ACCGAGTACGGCGGCTAGATGAAGAAGTCGGTGTTCGGCTTGTTGAACTTCCTGCTGCCGGAGCACGGCATCATGCCGATGCATTCTTCGGCCAACATCGGACCGCAGGTCGACACGGCGGTGTTCTTCGGCCTGTCGGGGACGGGCAAGACGACGCTGTCGGCCGATCCCAGCCGGACGCTGATCGGCGACGACGAGCATGGCTGGTCGGACACGGCGGTCTTCAACTTCGAGGGCGGCTGCTACGCCAAGATGATCCGCTTGTCGGCCGAGGCCGAGCCTGAGATCCATGCCACTACCAAGCGCTTCGGCACGGTGCTCGAGAACGTCGTCATGGATCCGGAAAGCCGCGAGCTGGACCTCGACGACAACAGCCTGGCCGAGAACAGCCGCGGCGCTTATCCAATCGAGTATATCCCTAACTCGTCCGAGCAGAACATGGGGCCGGTGCCGCGCAACATCGTGATGTTGACCGCGGACGCTTTCGGCGTGTTGCCGCCGATTGCCCGGCTAACGCCGGATCAGGCGATGTTCCACTTCCTGTCGGGCTACACCGCCAAGGTCGCGGGAACGGAGATCGGCGTGACCGAGCCCGAAGCGACCTTCAGCACCTGCTTCGGCGCGCCGTTCATGCCGCGGCACCCGTCGGTGTATGGCAACCTCTTGAAAGAGCGGATCGCCAAAGGCGAGGTCAGCTGCTGGCTGGTCAACACCGGCTGGACCGGCGGCAAGTACGGCACGGGCAAGCGGATGCCGATCAAGGCGACCCGCGCCCTGCTCAACGCGGCTCTAGATGGCAGCCTGAACGATGCCGAGTTCCGCAAGGATGCCTACTTCGGCTTCGAAGTGCCGGTCAGTGTCCCGGGCGTTGACAGCGCGATCCTCGACCCGCGCCAGACCTGGGCCGACAAGGAGGAGTTCGACCGCACCGCAGCCAAGCTGGTCGACCTGTTCTGCGACAATTTCGAGCAGTTCGCCGACCATGTCGAAGATGGCGTCCGTCAGTGCGCGCCGAAGGCGGCGATCGCGGCGGCCTGACAAACGGGCGAGACGGCGCCTTCGGCTTAGGCCATCGGAACGAACCGTCTCGCACCGCTTTCTCTCTCCCGGTGATCCCAGGAGAGACCAAGACATGAGCATGCTCGACGCGCTTCTTCAGCAGGGTGCCGCAAGCGCCGTTTCGCGTGACCTCGGGATCGATCAGCAAACGGCGCAGACCGGCATCGCCGCGTTGTTGCCGGCGGTGCTCGGCGGCATGCAGAACCAAGCGGGGGCTCAAACGCAAGGTCTGGGAGGATTCGCCGGCATGCTTGGCGGTTTGGGCGGCGGCGGATTGCTCGACAATGCGCTCGGGCAGCAACCGACCGATGTGGGGCAGGGCAACCAGGTGCTGGGGCAGATCTTCGGCTCCAAGGACACCAGCCGCACCGTTGCCGATCATGCCGCGCAGCAGAGCGGCCTCTCGCCCGACCTCCTCAAGAAGATGCTCCCGATCGTGGCCATGCTGGCCGCCGGCTATTTCGCCAAGCAGGCCGGTGGACAGGCTGGCGCGGGTGGGCTGGGGGGCATGCTTGGTGGCCTACTCGGCGGCGGCGGTGCCAGCGGCGCCAATCCGCTCAACAGCATCCTTGGCGGGCTGATGAGCGGGCGAAGTTAGTCGTCAGCCCCCGAGACTGGCGCCATTGCTCCACTCGTTGAACCATCCGCCGACGGTCCGGTGGAAGTGCGGCCCATCGCTCCTGTCTCCAGCATTTCGTACGACAGCGGTCGCTAGCCCCCGAGCGTTCGATCCTGCTGTTTGAACCAGGCAAGCGCTTCATCCAGGTGGTGCGGCTGGTAGTCGGGCCAGAGCTCATCGCAGACGAAGATGTCCGCGTACACGGATTGCACGGGAAGGAAGCCGCTGAGCCGCCGCCCGCCGCCCCATCTTACGATCAGGTCCAGACGCGAGATGTCGGCCGATCGCAAACGCCCGTCGCGAAGCCCGTCCAGATCCCATTGCCATCCATAGTTGACCAGTAGGTTGACCTTGGGTCCGCTGCATGCCGAACGATCGGGCAGCGATGCGAGCTCCTGAGGGAACAGCTCGGATCGTTGGTCACCCACGATCCGGACCGTGGCTCCCAGGTCCGCGACTTGCGTGGCCAGCGCGACCGTGGCTTGGGTGAAGGCCTTGGTTTGGCGGGATGGGCGCTTGGTGTTGTCCTGCGTGAAGCAGAAGACCGTGATTTCGGCGATGCCGCGGGCGCGGCATTGATCGAACAGTGCCACGCCCGGAGCAACTCCGTGCTCGTAGCCCGCTTCCTTGTCGAGCCCGCGTTGCTGCGCCCAGCGACGATTGCCGTCCGGGATGAAGCCGACGTGTCGTGGAAGACTGAACTTGGTCACTGTGCGAAGCTCCCGAAGGGGATGTTGGGCTTAACCTGTCCAGCCTAATCGAGGCCTCTTGTGCAGCGGGTGCAGGCTGTACGCTACGCCCGCGTCCGCCGCACATAATCATCGACGTTCAAGGCGAGCACGTCCATCGGCACGTTGCCGCCAAGCACCACCGCGTCGTTGAAGTCGCGCAGGTCGTAGCGCGAACCAAGTTCCGTCTGCGCTTTCGCGCGCTGGCGGACGATCTCCTGATGGCCGACTTCATAGCCGCAGGCCTGCCCGGGCCAGCTGCAATAGCGGTCGACTTCGCTGGCGACCTCCAGGGGGTTGGAGCCGTTCTCCTCGACGAAAAAGCGAACGGCCTGCTCGCGGGTCCAGCGCTTGTGGTGAAGGCCGGTGTCGACCACCAGACGGACGGCGCGGAACGCGATCGACTGGAGATAGCCCAGGCGGCCGACCACGAAGTCGTCGTACACGCCAAGCTCGTCGGCCAGTTGCTCGGCGTAGAGCGCCCAACCTTCGGAATAAGCGTTGAAGGCGAGGATCGAGCGGATCAGCGGCAGCTTCTGCGCATATTCGCCCTGCCAGACATGGCCGGGAATTGCTTCGTGGTGGGTGAGGTCGGGCAGGCTGTACTTGCTGTGCAGGTCGGTGGTGCGCAGGTTGATCCAGAACTTGCCGGGAATGGTGCCGTCGATCGACCCTGGACCTCCGTAAGCGCCGGGTGCGCCGGGCTCCTCCTCGGGAGGTAGGCGCTTCACCTCCAGATTGCCGCGAGTCAGGGTCCGGAAGGCGCGCGGCAGCTCGGCGCGGATGATGCCGAGGCGCTCCTGTATGAAGGCCATGATCTCGGCGCGGCCCTTGTCGCCCTCGCCGAACTGGTACTTGGGGTCACCGGCGAGCGACTTCATTCGCGCGCCGACGGAGCCTTGCGAATAGCCCAGCTGGCGGAGGATCGGGTCCATCCGGCCTTGCAGGGTGCGGAGCGTGTCGAGGCCAAGCTGGTGCACCTCGTCCGGGCTCATGCTGGTCGTGGTCGACGCCTTGAGCGCCCAACGGTAGTAGTCAGTCCCGCCCGGCCGCGCCCACATGCCAGCGGCGTTGGTGGCGAGCGGACGCTGGGCCTGCAGCTCAGCGACCTGACGGGCGAGGGCGGGGGCAACCTGCGTCGTCACGATGGAGCGGGCGCGGGCTTCCCAGTCGCCGGGGATGTCGTTGGTCTTGAGCTTGATCACCTCGACCAACGACCCGCCGGAGCGTGCGCCGGCGAGGCTCTGGTTTAGTTGGGTCAGGGCCTTGTCAATCAGGAAGGCGGGCGGGACCAAGCCCTTGGCGCGCGCATCCTGCATTCGGCCGAGTTCGCCGGCGAGCACGGCAGGGTACTGCGCAAGCCGGCTCATCAGCGCCTCGGCGTCGGAGGCGTCCTTCACCTGGTGCTCGGAGTCGAGAAAGCGCGGAATATCGAGATAGGCGCCTACGTTCTGGATCACGACGTAGGGGGTGTTACGCCAGCCGCCGACCGCCACATCGCCATAGGGCAAGGCGAAGCCTTCAAGTGCCGTCCGGTAGGCGCTACGAACCACTTCCACGCTGGTCCTCGTGGAATGTGACAGGGCGGAAGTGTCCAGTGCAGTGATCGAGTCGAGGTCAGCGCGTAGCACCTCCGCAAGGCGCCGCTGTCCAGCGGCTGAGCGATCGCCGAGCAAGCTGCGCAAGCCCGCCCGCTCAGCTTTATCGACGCCAAGGCTGGTGGCGGTTTCGGGCTGCAGCTTGAGGAGGTTGTCGGCCACGGCATCGAGCCGGGCGGAAGCGGCCGAGTCGTCCGCCTTGAGCGGGCCTACTGCAGCGAGCGGGCGGGCGGGGGGCGTCACGGTACAGCCAGCCAGCGCGGCAGTGGACGTCAGCGCGGCAAGTGTCTCCCGGCGAGACAGAGTGGGCATGGTTTCTCCTTGGAAATCAGGCGGGTGGCAGCTGACGGTCGGCTTCCACGGTAAGGCAGTTCCCGTCAACACCCGTGATGCG
>CADCWB010000034.1 GCA_902806295.1 uncultured Sphingomonas sp.
CGGTGACCGATAACGATGCCTGGCGCCGTACGCTCCTGCTCGCGCTGGACCTGGCCCCAAGCGAAAGGCCGCTCGCGACAGTGTCGGAGCGACCTAGAAGGAGGTAGGAAGTCGGGACCTCGGCTTAGCCAAGGCGCAAGGCTCAGGCGGCTGCCTGGCCAGCCTTCTTGATTTCACGCTTCAGCTTGCGGGCCGTCGGGCCCAGCTTGTCTTCGCTGGTCTTGGTGAGCCAATTGTCAAGCCCGCCGACATGCTCGACCGAGCGCAGGCCATGGGTGGAAACGCGCAGCTTGACGCTCTTGCCCAACGAATCGCTGATCAGCGTGACATTCTGCAGGTTGGGCAGAAAAGTCCTCTTGGTCTTGTTGTTGGCGTGGGAAACATTGTTGCCCACCTGCCGGCCCTTGCCGGTCAGCTCGCAAACGCGCGACATGGTCTTTATCCCGAAATGAAGGGGGCGCCCGCGAAGGCGCCTGGAAAGCGGTGCCGGATAACGGCGGCAGGCCGCTTCGTCAACCGCGCAACCGCTTGCACGACCAAGCGTTAGGCCCCCGAAACGAACCTTTCCTGTAGAGGAGCAACAATCCAATGCGCGGCATCCTGCTGATCCTGATCCTGGTGGTGGTGATCGCCATTGGCGCCATCGCGACGGGGTTCCTCAACATCAACCCGACCCAGCCCGCTCAGGCACCGGCCGTCGCGGCCGAGGATGGGAAGCTCAAGGTCCAGCCGGGCCAGGCGCCAAAGTTCGAGGTCGAAACCGGGAAGCTGGCAGTCGGCACCGGTGAAGCGACGGTCAAGGTTCCGCGACTGGAAGTCCGGCCGGCCAACGGCGGTCAGCAGCCTGCTCAGCCGCAGCAGTCTCAGGCGCAGCAGTCTCAGACCCAGCCTGCGCCGGCGCAGGACGGCGTAGCCGATACGAGTGCGACCCAGCAGTAAGGCTGACTTCGCGGTCGTGCTCGGCTAGCGGGCGCGGGTGACGTTCCCGTTGCCGCCCCCCATGCGCCGTGCGCTCGACCTCGCGGCGGAGGCTGCTGCGGTTGGGGAGGTGCCGGTGGGAGCGGTGATCACGCGCGGCGACACGACTATCGCCGAAGCGCGCAACGCCATGCGCGGCAGCCTCGACCCGACCGCCCATGCCGAGATGGTGGCCATTCGCCGTGCAGCCGAGGTTCTCGGGCAGCCTCGGCTGGACGGCTGCACCCTGTGGGTCAGCCTGGAGCCCTGCGCCATGTGCGCCGGGGCGATCGCCTTGGCCAGGGTCGGCGCACTGCGGTTCGCCGCCGAGGACCCCAAGGGCGGCGGAGTAGTTCATGGCGCAAGGATCTTCGGCCAGCCGACCTGCCACCATCGGCCCAACGTGCTGGGCGGGATCGGCGAGGAGGAAGCCGCCAGGCAACTCCGCGCCTTTTTCACGACCCGCCGACGCTGACACCAATATAGCGCTAAGGACACCAGTGGGGCGCGCTCCGCACCAAGCTTGGCATTGCTCCACGATCAAGGCTAATAGCTGACCACCCGATGAGCGAACCCTTGCTCCCGTTCCCCTGGCTTGACCTGGTATTGATCCTCGCGCTGGTCGCGCTCAACGGCGTGCTGTCGATGAGCGAACTGGCGATCGTCTCCGCGCGCGAAGCCCGGCTGAAGGGTTTGGCTAAGGGCGGCAGCGGCGGGGCGAAAACTGCGCTCGCGCTGGCCGCCGATCCGGGCCGATTTCTATCGACCGTCCAGATCGGCATCACCCTGATCGGGATTCTCGCCGGTGCCTATTCGGGCGCGAGCTTGGGTGAGCCGGTCGCACAACATATGGTTCTGCTGGGCATGGAACCGGACCTCGCTCGCACGGTCGGCTTCACGCTGGTGATCGCCGTCACCACGTTCGCCAGTCTGGTCATCGGCGAACTGGTCCCCAAGCAGTTCGCCTTGCGCAGCCCAGAACCGATCGCGGTGATTGTGGCCCGCCCGATGCTGTGGCTGAGCAAGGCGATGGCGCCGTTCGTGTGGCTGCTCGACCGGACCAGTGCCGGCATCTTCAAGGCGCTCGGGCTGAACCGTGAGAACCAGAACCAGGTGACCGCCGAGGAACTGCACTTGGTGGTGGCCGAGGCGCAGACCGCCGGCGTGCTGGAGGAAAGCGAGCGAGCGATCATTTCCGGCATCGTCCGGCTCGCAGACCGCCCGGTGCGCGAAGTGATGACGCCGCGCACCGACGTCGACTGGGTCGACATCGATGCCAGTGCGGAGGAACTCAAAAACGCTCTGACCACCAGCCTGCATAGCCGCTTGCCGGTGGCGGAAGGATCGGTGGAAAACATCATCGGCGTGATCCAGACCCGCGATCTCCTCGAAGCGGCGCTGCACGGCCGTCCGCTCGACTTGCGCGCCCTGTCGCGCAAGGCGCCCGTGATCCCCGACGTGATGGACGCCATGGACGCATTGAACGTGTTGCGCTCGGCCGAGGTGCCGCTGGCTCTGGTCCATGACGAATATGGTCACCTGGATGGGATCGTCACCCCGGGTTCGATTCTGGCCGCGCTGACCGGGGCCTTTGCGAGCGATACCAGCGACGAGGACCCTCCGCTGGTCGAGCGGGAGGACGGCAGCTGGCTGGTCTCGGGTGCGGCCAACGCCGATCTGCTCGAAGACCGGCTGGGCATCAACATTCCGACCGAGCGCGACTTCTCGACGGTCGCTGGCTTTGCCTTGTCGGTGCTCAAGCGGCTGCCGGAAACGGGTGAGCAGTTCGCCTTCGACAATTGGAAGTTCGAAGTCGTCGATATGGATGGCCGCAAGATCGACAAACTGCTTGCGAGCCGCAGGAAACGACGGCGCGAGGAAGAAGCAGTCGAGGCCTGAGCGCCAAGCTCAGCCAGCGTGGGGGGGAGGGGAAGACCCTACAATCTGCCGAACGCAGCCTCGTACCCGGCCTGATCGCCCCGAGCGAGGTAGCCGGCCTGTTCCACGATCCGGTCGCGGGTCAGCCGACCTCGGAAGGCGCCAAGCTCGGCGTCGAGCCGCTCGACTTCATCGGGCGACAGTGCGGCGATCTGCTCATAGCGAACGATCCCGCGACTGCTGAGCAGGCCGGCCAGCTTAGGGCCGACCCCCTTCATCCGCTGCAGGTCGTCCGGCACTCCGTGGCTGCCCGGGAGGAGGCTCGAATGGACGGGTGCACCGATGATCTGCCCGACGACGTCGCTGGTTGCCGCCGCGGCTTCATCGAGGACCCCATTGCCTTCGCCGCCGCCATCGCGATCAGCGCCACTCACTGGATCGTGGCGGGGAGTGGCACGCGAAGGAGCCGCAGCCGGCACCGCCATATGCGGCCGGACGGGCGCCGTTTCCTTGCTCAAGGTGACCCGCTGCTTGGGCCGGAAAATTAGGATTCCCGTGACCAGGCCGATCGCCACCGCGATCAGCACGACCGGCCAATAGGCCGACCAAAGTTCGCTCATTTCCATCCTCTCGATTGATAGCGCAGATGCACATAGGCCAGCCACGCCGCGCCGATCCCGAGGAGGTATCCGGCAAGACCAAATAGCGCGGCTTCTACAAACAACGGGATCATGGACGCGCTCCCTCGGCTGGCAAGGAGGACGGGTCCCATTCGACCTGATCAACGCCCGGCAGTAGACCCATGACGCGGACCAGTTCGCCACGCTGGAAATCGTCGGCTGGCCCCGACAGGATCAGCGTGCGGCTGAGCGGCCGTTCCGATAGGCGGGCCTGAACCTGCACCATTTCATTGCGGTCGAGCTCGGCTCGAGCACTTCGCTCGATACGCGTCTCCAGCTCCTGCGCGGCGCCCAGCGGGCCGTGGTAGAGTTCGGCTACAGCCAGCGTCGCCACAGCTCCGATCAGCAGCTTGCCACGCGTGGTCATGCGTCCTCCCGCTGCAACTCGCGCCAGCCGATGTCGCGCCGGCAGAAGCCGTCGGCGTAATCGATCGCGTCGACCGCTCGATAGGCGCGGGCGCGCGCCTCGGCCAGCGTGCGGCCAAGCGCGGTGATCGCGAGCACCCGGCCACCGGCTGCGAGCAGCGCACCCGAGCCGTGCCGCGCGGTGCCGGCTTGAAATACCGTGACACCCGGCACGCGCGCGGCAGCTTCGATGCCGTCGACCACGCCGCCTTTGCGCGGAGTGCCCGGGTAACCTTGAGCGGCGATCACGACAGTCATGCTGACCTGGTGCGAGAGATCGGGTGGGGGCAGGTCGCTTAGCTGACCCCTGGCGACACCGTGCAGCAATCGGGCGAAATCGCCTCCGACCCGGGGCATGATCGCTTCACACTCGGGGTCGCCAAAGCGGACATTATACTCGATCAGCTTGGGTCCTTCGGAAGTCAGCATCAGCCCAGCGTAAAGCACGCCGCTGAACGGAGTTCCGGCCGCCGCCATCGCCCGCGCGGTCGGCCGAACGATCTCGTCGATCGCGCGCGCTTCAAGTTCCGGCGTCAGCACCCGCGCGGGGCTGTAGGCGCCCATCCCGCCGGTGTTGGGGCCGAGGTCGCCGTCGCCGACGCGCTTGTGGTCCTGGGCGGAGGCGAGCGCAACCGCGACCTCTCCATCCACGAGCGCGAAGAGGCTGGCTTCCTCGCCGTCGAGGAACTCCTCGATGACCATCGGCCCGTCCCCTGCCGCGGCAATGGCCGCCTCGGCCTCGGCATGGGTCAGGGCCACCGTCACCCCTTTGCCGGCGGTGAGACCATCGGCCTTGATCACGACCGGAAGCGAGAAACGAGGCAGTGCGGCTCGCGCGCTCTCCATGGTATCCACCCGCACATAGGCGGCTGTCGGAATGCCTTCGCGCGCGCACAGGTCCTTGGTGAAACCTTTGCTTCCTTCCAGTTGTGCCGCCGCGGCACTAGGACCGAACACCGGGATGCCCCCGGCGCGGCAGGCATCGGCGACACCCGCTACCAGTGGCGCTTCGGGTCCGATCACCACCAGGTCGACCTTGTGCTCGCGCGCGGCGGCGACCACCTTGGCTCCATCAGTGGGATCGAGCGCCAGGCACTCCGCCCAGCGCGCGATCCCTGGATTGCCGGGCGCAGCCAGCAGTTGGCCGCAGCTTGGCGATTGCCTCAGCCGCCAGGCCAGCGCATCCTCGCGCCCACCCGACCCCAGAACCAGGATATTGATCATCTCGCCGCCCGACACGCCCGGCCTCCTAGCCCAGCAACCCCCCGGCGACAATTCGCCGCCGATCACCGTCGGCGATTTGGCTGGCGCGGTGAAGCGGGCGGTGGAAAGCGGCTTCGGCCGAGTCCGAGTTCGTGGCGAGATCAGCGGCTTCAAGCGCCACCCCTCGGGCCATTGCTACTTCACCCTGAAGGATGACGCAGCCTGCATCGACGCGGTGATCTGGCGGTCTGGGGCCGGCACGCTGGCGTTCCGCCCGGAGGACGGAGCAGAGGTGATCGCCACGGGCAAGATGACCACCTACCCCGGTCGCTCCAAGTACCAGATCGTGGTTGAGCGAATGGAGCTGGCGGGGGAGGGCGCGCTCATGGCGCTGCTCGACAAGCGCCGCCGCGCGCTTGCCGCTGAAGGACTGTTCGATGCCGACCGCAAGCGCCGGCTGCCCTTCCTGCCTCGGGTCATCGGCGTGGTCACCAGCCCGACCGGCGCCGTGATCCGCGACATCCTGCACCGCCTGGAGGCCCGTTGCCCGACCCACGTCATCGTCTGGCCGGTGGCGGTGCAGGGCGAGGGTGCCGCGGCTCGCATCGCCGCCGCCATTCGCGGCTTCCCCGACATCGCGCCCAGGCCCGATCTGCTGATTGTCGCCCGTGGCGGTGGCTCGATCGAGGATTTGTGGCCGTTCAACGAGGAGGAGGTGGTGCGGGCCGCCGCCGACTGCCCGATCCCGCTGATCAGCGCGGTTGGGCATGAGACGGACACCACGCTGATCGACCATGCGGCCGACCTGCGGGCGCCGACACCAACGGCTGCGGCCGAACTTGCCGTGCCGGTGCGAGCAGAGCTGCTGGCCGCGCTGGACGACCTTGCTGCGCGCAAGCGACGCTGCCTGCGGCGCCGGGCCGAGCTGGCGCGCGAGCGGCTGGCGCTGACCACCTGCCGCCTGCCTGCGCCCGCGGCGCTGCTAGCTTCCCGAGAGCAACGCTTCGACGAGATCGGCGATCGCCTGCCGCGAGCGCTGCTGGCCCGCACGCACAAGGGGGAGGCAGCGATGAACCTGGTCGCGCCTCGGCTGCGCGTCGACCTGCTCGGGCAGAAGGTTCAACGCTTGTCCGAGCGGCTGGCCGCAAGCTGGAAGATGGCTGGGCTGGTCCACCCCGAACGCCCGCTTTCGCGCGGCTTCGTGCGGGTGACCGATCGCAGCGGGCGAACGCTGATCCATGCCGCCGATGCCAAGGAGGCTCGCGACCTCAGGTTGCGCTTCGCCGACGGTGAGGTCGAAGCGTCGACCGGCGACGCACCGCCGCGAGCGCCGTTCGCCCGGGTTGAGCGCAAGCCACGCGCATCCTATGTCCCTCAACTAGGCTTGTTCGACGGCGAGGAATCTCACTAGC
>CADCWB010000035.1 GCA_902806295.1 uncultured Sphingomonas sp.
CATAAACGACCGGGTTCCCGATGCCAGCCGCCGCCGAGTAGAAGATCTTGTCCTGCTTGGCGACGCCAACGGTCATTGCGTTGACCAGGATGTTGCCGTTGTAAGCCGGATCGAAGTTCACCTCACCGCCGACCGTCGGCACGCCCACGCAATTGCCGTACCCGCCAATGCCCGCGACCACGCCGCTGATCAGGTGCCGCATCCGCGGGTGCTCGGGGTCGCCAAAGCGAAGCGCGTTCAGGTTGGCGACGGGCCGCGCCCCCATGGTGAACACGTCGCGCAGGATGCCGCCCACGCCGGTCGCGGCGCCCTGGTAAGGCTCAATGTAGGACGGGTGATTGTGGCTCTCCATCTTGAAGATGGCCGCGTCGCCATCGCCGATGTCGATCACGCCGGCATTCTCGCCTGGCCCGCAGATTACCCAGGGCGCTTCGGTCGGCAGCTTCTTCAGGTGCAGGCGGGACGATTTGTAGGAGCAGTGCTCCGACCACATGACCGAGAAGATGCCGAGCTCGACGAGGTTCGGTTCGCGCCCGAGGGCATGGAGCAGGCGATCATATTCGTCGGGGGATAGGCCGTGCTCGGCGACGACTTCGGGGTTGATGTCGGACATGGCGCGGGCCTTAGCCCGGCGCGCCCTCAAAGAAAAACCCCCGACCCTGAGGACCGGGGGTTCCGAAGTTCGTAAGTGAGCGGCCTCAGGCCTTGCAGCTGGTGCTGTCCTTGCCAGGCCTGGTCAGGGTAATCGAGCCAGCTTCTGCCGTGCCGGTCAGGCTGTAGCCCTCGGCGACGAACGGCGGCTGGCCATCCGCGCCCGGCAGCAGCTGGGTCGGCGTTCCTGCCTTTTCGGAGCGGAAGTTTGCGCCGGCCGCCTGACCGTTCTTCTCCAGCCAGTCGATGTAGACCAGGCTGTTGTCCTTGCAGCGGTAGATCTTGCTGGCGGCGATGGACGGCGGCAGTTCGACGGCAGGCGCGTTGGCGAGTTCGTTGGCCATCGAGTCGGCCGGACCATTTTGAACGATCGTGTGGCCGGAGGAGTCGCAGCCGGCTAGCGCGGCGGCGGCGAGGATGGTGAGCGCGAGGGGGGTGCGGTTCATGGCGCGCCTTTCGCGGGTGCGAAGCGGTCCGTCAACGGTTTCATCAACGAACGGGTTTGCATTGGCGGCAGGGCGAGCTAGTCTTCGGTCTTTTCCGCGGGGGTGGGACTTGGCCGCTTGAATTCAATGCAGCGCATCCGGATCGGACTGACCGGGCTGGCCTTCGTGTTCCTGCTGGTGCTGCTTGGCACCGCCATCAGCCGCAGCGGCGACGACCCGGCGGCCAACCAGCCTGCCAGCAACAATCTTGCAGAGCCCAACGACCCCTTGGCCGAACTGGGCGTCGCGCCGGCGCAGGAAGGCGACCACAACAGCGTCAACGTGCAGCGAAACGCTAAGCCGTGAAGCAGGGCTTCGCGGGCGCGGCGCTGGTGCTGCTCCTGCTGGGGTGCCGGCAAGAAGCGCGGGGAAATACCGCCGCGACTTCCGCCGATGCCGAGAAGCAGTTGCTCCACGTCATCACCGGTCTGCCCCTGTTCTTTGCCGAGGGCTTCACGCTGGTCGGCGACAAGAACGCGGCACTCGCCCGGCTGGAGCAGGAGTTTACGGTCGTGCCGGCCGACGGGCCGGAACAGCTTCCGCCCGGCGGACTGCTCCTGGCCGCGCAGCCCCGGGCCATGACGGCGGAGCGGCTGGTTGAACTTGACGGCTGGGTGAGAAGCGGGGGCCGGCTGCTGCTGCTGGCCGACCCGAAACTGGAATGGGAAAGCGAGCTTCCACTAGGCGATCCGGGCCGACCACCGGTTGCATTCGCAGACACCGGCCTGATCCAGCATTGGGGCTTAACTCTACGAGCTCCGGCAGAGACGGGCCCCCGAGGCGGCCGCATCGGACAGGCTGAAATCTTGACCGCTTCACCAGGAACCCTGAGCGCCGCGGGGGTGAGCTGCCGTGTGGAGGACGGAGGCCTGGTCGCCCGCTGTGGCGTCGGCCAAGGCAAGGCAACGGTGGTCGCCGATGCCGACTTCATCAACGTGGGCGGAGCGGGCGCGCTAGACGGCCCGACCAAACATAATCTCGAGGCGCTGACCGGCGAACTGAAGCTACTCGCCCCGCGCTGATACCGCCGTTGCGAGTCGCTCACGCACAGGGTTATCCACAGATGTAGAAAGAATTACCGACAGCGCCCGGAGAGGGCTGTGTGCTCTGGCAGCGCAGTATTCCGCCATTCTCCACTACTAACCACGAAATCCCATCAAATCCCATTGTGTCCCACCTTCACCCGCGTTACACACAGTGCATCGCGGGGCTGACCCAGTCATAGGGAAAAGCAGCGTCGGAGTACGGCTCACACCGTGGATCCGGCGAACAGGGGTGTCTGGCCTCGCGCGGCGGGAGTGGTTGCGCGGTGGCATTGGAGCATCTGTTTCAGGGCAGTGCGCTGAATGCGGTAGATGCGAAGGGTCGCGTCTCCGTTCCCTCCTTCTTGCGGTCGGTAATCGAGCGCCGCGGCGACGCCCGCACTATCGTTCTCGCCAAGCACGAACAGTTCGCTTGTCTTAGCGCCTATGATCCCGCCTATGCGGCGCTGAAGCATGCCAAGCTTGAGCGGCTGCTCGAGAAACAAGAAGAGAACGCCGACGCGCAGCTGGAGTATCAGCAGCGCAACCTGATGGCGTTCGCGGCGACCGAAGAGGTGCCTTACGATAGCTCGGGGCGCGTGCTCCTGCCGCCGATGATGCGTCGTAAGGGCGCCATCGAGGACCTCGCGCTATTTCTCGGCACCGGCGAGACGTTCCAGATTTGGAACCCGCAGGCGCTGCTTTCCGACAAGCGCATCCCGGAAGATTTGAAGGACATCTGCCGTTACCGGCTCGAAGAGCGGGGGATCAGCGCGTGAGCACTGTCCCCACCCCCACTCAGGCCCACGTGCCGGTACTGGTTGATGAGGTCGTCGCGGCACTCGCCATCGTTCCGGGCGAGACGCACGTGGACGGCACGTTCGGGGCTGGCGGCTACACGCGCGCCATGCTCGGGGCGGGGGCGGGACGAGTGGTCGGCTTCGATCGTGATCCGGATTCGATCGCGAACGGGCCGGCGCTCGTCCCGGACGCCCGACTGATCCTTGTTCAAGAACGTTTTTCGCAAATGGACCGGGTGTTGGCCGAGCGCGGCCATGCTCCCGTGGACGGCATTACCCTCGATATCGGCGTTTCCTCCATGCAGCTCGACCAGGCGGAACGTGGCTTCTCGTTCCGCGACGACGGGCCGCTCGACATGCGGATGAGCCAGGCGGGCGAGACTGCGGCCGAGTTCCTCAATCACGCCGACGAGGCCGAGATCGCCCGCGTCATCCGCGAATACGGCGAGGAGCCGCGGGCCCGCACGGTCGCCAAGGCGATCGTCAAGGCGCGGCCGTTGACCCGTACGGGCGAGCTGGCCGCCGTGATCCGCAAGGCGCTCGGCCACCATGCTGGCATGAAGACCGATCCGGCGACCCGCACGTTCCAGGCGATCCGAATCCACCTGAATGCCGAGCTCGAGGAATTGGAGCAGGGCTTGCGCGCGGCCGAGCAGGCACTGCGGCCCGGTGGCCGGCTGGCGGTGGTCACCTTTCACAGCCTCGAAGACCGCATTGTGAAGCGCTTCCTGAAAGATCGCAGTGGCGCGGCTCCGAGCGGCTCGCGTCATCGGCCGTTGGCGGCTGCCGGGCCTGCGCCGACTTTCTCATCTGTACCCAAGCCGGTTGGTCCGTCCGAGGCTGAGCTGGCCCGTAACCCCCGGGCGCGTTCTGCCCGGCTTCGCAGCGCCGTCCGGACGGACGCGCCTGCATGGCGACACAAGGAGAAGGCGGCATGAGCGCGCGCGGTTTTCGCTCGGTCGGATGGGTTGCGGGCATCGCGGCCACCGCGCTCGGCTGCTACATGGTCAATCTCAAGGTCGCCGCCGAGCGTGCCGCCCTCGAAGACGTCGAGACCCGCATCGTCATCGCCCAGCGCGACATTCGGCTGCTGCAGACCGAGATCGGGACCCGTGGCAGGCTGGCGCAGCTCGAGAAATGGAACGTCAAGGTGCTGGCGCTGTCGGCACCCCAGGCCAATCAGTTCATGGAAGGCAGCTTCCAGCTCGCCACCCTGATGCGTCCAGACAAGAAGATCGACCCGGCCGCGCCGGTGGTGCTGGCGTCCGCGCCTGCGCCGCAGCGCTCGGCTCCCGTCATGGACAGCGATGGCGCAACGGCTCAGCAATCGACTGCGGGCCCATCCGCCGCCGACCTCATGCATGTCGCCAGCTTGAAGGTGCGTGAGCCAAAGCCACAACCGGCGGATGAGCCGCAGAAAAAAGCTGTGGAAAAGCCGGCCAAGCCGTCCGTGGCTACTGCCCGCCCGCCCGCCAAGACTGCTAAGCCAGCCGGTGAAGCGAAGGTTGCGGGCAAGGAAACGCAGCCCAAGCCCAAGCCAAAGCCTGATCTCGCCAGCGCAACCAAGCCGAAGCTCAAGGAAGCCAACAGCAAACAATGAACGCGCCGACGCCCGCTCTCGTCGCCCGGCCCGAGCGGCTTCGCCTGGTCGGACAGCGGCGACAGGCGCTCGCGGTCATGCACCAGCGGCTGATGTTCGGGATGCTGCTCTACGCCGGCATCGTGACCGTGATTGTTCTCCGCTTGCTGTATCTCGCCGCCTTCGGCGACCATGCCGGGCGCAAGACCACCGTCATGGCGCTGGTGCCCGAGCGCGGGGACATCGTCGACCGCGAGGGCCAGCCGCTGGCGCGGACCATCGATGCCTGGACCATCGCGCTGCAGCCGTCCAAGATCATCGGCGATAAGATCGAACTGGCGAACAAGCTCGCTGCCCTGATGCCTGAGCATGATGAGGTCGCCTGGTTGCAGCTGCTGCGCTCGAACAAGAGCTTCATCTATCTGCGCCGCCGCGCCGGCCCGCGGCTGGTGGAGGCAGTGAATGCCTTGGGTGAGCCGGGACTGGCACTAAGCCGCGAGCCGGACCGGCTCTACCCGCAGACCGACCTTGGCGCCCATGTGCTGGGCTTCACCGATATCGACGGGCATGGTGCCGCCGGGATGGAGCGCGCTTTCGACGAGCGGCTCTCCGATCCTGCGACCAGGGGCGAGCCGCTGGTGCTGTCGATCAGCAGCCGAGTCCAGCAGGCGCTGGAGCATGAGCTGCTGGGCGCCAAGACGACCTTCTCGGCGATCGGAGCCGCCGGCATCATCCTTGACATCCACACCGGTGAGGTGCTCGCGATGACCAGCCTGCCGCAGCTCAATCCCA
>CADCWB010000036.1 GCA_902806295.1 uncultured Sphingomonas sp.
ATGCCGCCGGCGTTGCGCAGGTGACCGTCGCCGGCAACCCCGCCTGCACCGTGAAACTGCTCGGCTCCGCTAACGTCAGCGGCTGCGCGGCCAAGCGCTAGAGCAGCGCCAGCGCGTTCAGCTTGCCATAAAGCAGCGGCGGCAGCGTGCCGAGCCCACTCTCGTCCGCGTCGCCCGGCAGCGGAGCATCGCCCTCCTCCAGGTAGCGCCAGCCCTGATGCCCGCGCTTGGGGACCGGCACGATCGCCTGCAGTTCGCCAGCGCAGACGATATCGATCCGCCCGTCGCTGCGGTCGTCGAAGCGCAAAATCGTCTGGCAGGCGACCATCCGGTGCTTGACGATCCAGTATAGCGATCCGCCGACCAATTCCGCCATGCGCTTTGGCCGCATCCGGGTCGGTACCCGCACGTCGCCGCTGGCGGCCCGGCCGGCGATGCGCTTCTCGAGCGCTTCGATCGTCCGGCAACCCACCGCCACCTTGGTCATGTGAAGCTTCGACACGGGCGCTCTCCTAGCGGAAAAGCAGTCGGCCGTTCAACGACTTACCCGGCCAGGCCGAGCGCGGTGGCGAGCCCGAGAAAGATCAGGAACCCCATGGAATCGGTCACCATGGTCACGAAGATGCTGCTCGCCACCGCCGGATCGGCTCTCAGCCGCTCAAGCGTCAGCGGCACCAGCACTCCGGCAAACCCCGCCAGCAGGATGTTGAACAGCATGGCGGCCGCGATCACCGTGCCCAGCTGGGGGCTGCCGAGGATCAGCGTCACCGCCGTTCCGACCAGCACCGCGATGGTGATCCCGTTCAGCAGCGCCACCCGCATCTCGCGCCCGACCGCCCGCCAGCGGTTGGAGCCCGTCAGCTGATTGGTGGCCAGTGCCCGCACCGTCACCGCCAGTGTCTGCGTACCCGCATTGCCGCCGACCCCGGCGACGATCGGCATCAGCGCGGCCAGGATCGCCAGCCGTTCGATCGAGCCTTCAAAGGCGCGGATCACGGTCGAGGCCAGCAGCGCGGTCAGCAGGTTGGCGATCAGCCAGCGCACCCGCGCCTTGTAGGTCTCGCGGACCGGCTCGTTGATGTCGCCTTCGCCCGCGCCGGACAGCAGCAGCACGTCCTCGCTCGCCTCGGCCTGGATGATGTGCACCACGTCGTCGACCGTGATCATGCCGACCAGCCGCCCGCTCGCATCCACCACCGCCGCCGAGACAAGCGCATATTTCTGAAAGCGCAGCGCCACGTCCTCTTGATCCATGTCGACCGGGATCAACGTCTGCTCATGAATCATGATGTCGCTGACCTTCACCCGGCGCGGGCTGCGCAGGATGGTGGACAGCTTGCAGGTGCCGACCGGATGGTGGGCGGCATTGACCACGAACACTTCCCAGAAGTCGTTGGCCAGCTCGTCTTCGGAGCGGAGATAGTCGATCACCTGCCCGACGGTCCAATGCTCGGGCACCGCGATCAGCTCGCGCTGCATCAGGCGGCCAGCGGTCTCCTCGCCATAGGTCAGCGCTTCCTCGATCGCCGCCCGGTCGTCGGGCTCCATGGCGCGCAGGACGGCGCGCTGCTCGTCCTCCTCCATGTCCTCGATGATCGCGACGGCATCGTCGGTATCGAGCTCGCCGGCGATCTCGGCCACCCGCTCGGGCGCCATCTCGTCGATCAGCGTCTCGCGAACGTGCTCGTTCATCTCCGCGATGACGTCGGCGTCGACTAGCTCGGCCAAGGCTTTGACGAGGCCTTCCCGCTCGTCGGCCCGGGCAAGTTCGATCAGATCGGCGACATCGGCCGGATGGAGCGGCGCCACCAGGGCACGCGCGGTCTCAAAATCACCTTCCTCGACCGCGTCGAGCACATCGTCCACGAAGGTCGGACGCAGCCGGTCCTCGGCATCCATCACCCGGCTGTCCGGTTCACTGTGCGGCGCGTCGATCAGCGGCGGCTCGATGGCGGGATCGGCGATGGTGTTGCGCTCACTCATCCCTCTTACCCTTCGGCCGCTCACTGAAGGCCCCAGCCTCTATGGCCGCGCCTGCTCTGGCGCAAGGCGGGGCGCAGCCCTACATGCCCGCCTCCTTTCCACGGAGAACCAACCATGGCCGACACGCCGCAGACCCTCACCCTTACCCTGTCCTCCGGCGGCGACGTCGTCATTCGGCTGCGACCCGACCTAGCCCCCGGTCACGTGGAGCGGATCGCCAGCCTCGCCAGGGAAGGCTTCTACGACGGTGTGGTGTTTCACCGCGTCATCCCCGGCTTCATGGCGCAGGGCGGCGACCCGACCGGCACCGGCAGCGGCGGCTCCAAGCTGCCCGACCTCAAGGCCGAGTTCAACGCCGAGCCGCACGTACGCGGCACCTGCTCGATGGCCCGCACCAACCAGCCAAACACGGCCAACAGCCAATTCTTCATCTGCTTCGACGACGCGGGCTTCCTCGACAAGCAATATACCGTCTGGGGCCAGGTCGAGAGCGGCATGGAGCATGTCGACGCCCTCCCGGTCGGGGAACCGCCGCGCTCGCCCGGCAAGATCGAGAAGGCGACGATCGCCTGACCGTCGTCAGCCTGCCTCCAGCGCCGGTGCGGTTGGTTCCGCCCGGCGCATCGGCTGGCGTACGCCATAGGTCAGCGACCGCCATACCCACTCCACCGGGCCGAGCCGGTATCGCGCCAGCCACCACCGGCTAAAGGCCAGCTGCACGGCGAACAGCGCAAGAGCCAGGGGAAAGACGAAGATCAAGCCGAGCCTGGCAATCAGGCCCAGCCCG
>CADCWB010000037.1 GCA_902806295.1 uncultured Sphingomonas sp.
CTTCCTTGGCTTCCACCGCCTGGTGCAACCCGTCCGACCAGCGTCGTCCATCCATCATGCGGCCGGTGAACTCGTCGATGATGACGACCTTGCCGTCCTTGACGATGTAGTCGATGTCCTTGCGAAACATGACGTTCGCCTTGAGCGCCTGATTGAGGTGATGAACCACCTGCGTGTTGGCGATGTCGTAAAGGTTCTGGCCTTCGATCAGGCCCGCCTCCTCCAACATCCGCTCGGCCTTTTCGGTGCCCTCTTCGGTCAGCACGACCGACTTCTGCTTCTCGTCCTTCTCGAAGTCGCCGTCCCCGAAGATTTTCACGATCGCGTCGACCGAAATGTAGAGCTCCGACTTGTCGTCGGTCGGGCCGGAGATGATCAGCGGGGTGCGCGCCTCGTCGATCAGGATCGAGTCCACCTCGTCGACGATGGCATAATGAAATGGTCGCTGAACCATCTGGTCGCGCGAGTATTTCATGTTGTCGCGCAAGTAATCGAACCCGAGTTCGTTGTTGGTGGCGTAGGTGACGTCGCACTCATAGGCGGCGCGGCGCTCGTCCTCATTGAGGTTCGGCACGATCACCCCGACGGTCAGGCCAAGGAAGTTGTGCACCTGACCCATCCACTCGGCATCGCGCCGGGCGAGATAGTCATTCACGGTCACCACATGGACGCCCTTACCGGGCAGCGCGTTCAGGTAGGTCGCGAGCGTCGCGACCAGCGTCTTGCCTTCACCGGTCCGCATCTCCGCGATCTCGCCGCGATGCAGCGCAATGCCGCCAATCATCTGCACGTCGTAGTGCCGCTGGCCGAGCGTGCGCTTGGCCGCCTCGCGCACGGTCGCGAACGCCTCGGGCAGCAAGTCATCCAGCGTCGCGCCGTTTTCCATCCGCTGACGGAAGATCGCCGTCTGGCCGCTCAGCTCTTCATCGGTCAGGGCCGAGATGGTCGGTTCAAACCCGTTGATCGTCTCAACCGTGCGGCGAAGCTTGGCGACATAGCGGTCGTTGCTTGAGCCGAAGACCGACTTGGCCAGCGTGGCGAACATCTGAGTTCCTTGAAGCCTGTTAAGTGCGCGAGGCATGACGACGGGACGCCCGCACACAGGCGTTTATCGTTAGGGCGCGATGTAGGATTGGCCCGGCTGACAGTCAATCAAGCCGAAAGCGCTTACAGCTGACCTTCAAGCCATTGCTGGATCTGGCTGCGCGGGGCAGCACCGACCTTCTGCGCCACCGGCTCGCCGCCCTTGAACAGCAGCATGGCCGGAATGCCGCGCACGCCATAACGGCCCGGCGTATCCGGGTTCTCGTCGATGTTGAGCTTAACGACGCTGACCTTCTCGCCCAACGCTTCGCTGATCTCTTCCAAGGCAGGAGCGATCATCCGGCATGGACCGCACCACTCGGCCCAGAAATCGACCAGCACGGGCTTGTCGGCGCCCAGGACATCGGTGGCGAAACTCTGGTCGGTGACGGTGGTGGTCGGCATGGGAGGCAGCTCCTGGTGAGTCGTTGACCCGCCATATGGGACCGAGCCATGCCCTCCTCAACCGGCCAAAGCGATGAGGCGCGGCCCGGCGGTATAAAGCAGTGCCGTTTCGATACGCTTGCCCGGAAAGATGACCGACAGTGCGGCCTGGTAGGCCTGCATCTGGGCAAGATGCGGGGCAGGAACTTCCGCCTCGCTACGCGGGATGGAGCGCCCGGTCTTGAAGTCGATCACTCGCACCCGATCCGGCTCGATCAGCAGGCGATCCACCGTTCCCGCCACCACCCGCCCGTCCGGCAAGGTGGCTGCAATCGGCGCTTCGGCCAGAGCGGACTCGGCGAACAGGCCGGCGAAGCGCTCATCGCCGATGATCGAGCAGGCGGCCTCGGCAATCTCCTGCCGAACACCAGGGTCCGCCACCGGGGCCGAATGCTCCAGCCAGCGCAGCGCCGCGCCATGACGTTGATCGGGCGGAACTCCAGGCAAGCGCTCGAACAAGGCATGGAGCAGCACGCCCCGACGGGCGGCAGCGCGCAGCTCCGGACTGGGCGGCGGAGCAGCCTCGCGATCCTCCACCAACTGCGATGGCGCCAGCGGGCGCGGCGGACGAGCTTCGGCCGGCGCCGGAAGATAGAGCCACTCGGGCACTGACGGCTGCGGCATTGAAGTGGCGGTTCGGCGCGGCCGCGATGCACTCGGCGGGACCTCGCCCGAGTACCGCAGCACGTCGTTGCCCCATTGCGCGCCGATCCGCTCCATCGCTGCCTGGACCCGCGCATGCCAGCTGTTCTCCGGCAGGTTGCCGCGGCCCGGTGCGAGCCCGGCGATCACTAGTCGCTCGGCCGGGCGAGTCAGCGCGACGTAGAGCAAGCGCCAATGCTCCTCCAGGTCGCGCTCCTTCGCCTGCGCGATGATGCTCGTATAAGGCTCGCCCAATTCCGTCTTGCGCGGCCGTACGACGGGTGCGTTGCCGGCTTCACCGAGCGGCACCGCGATCGGCCCGTTGCGCTCGCCAAGCTTGGCCGGATCGGCCGTGGCATCCGCCAGGATTACCACCGGTGCTTCGAGCCCTTTGGCACCGTGCACGGTCATCACGCGGACCGCATCGGACGGAGCAGACGGGTCGCGCTTGATCTCGACATCACCACTGCCGAACCAGGCTAGGAAGCGGTCGAGCGACGGCGTTTCCGAGCGCTCAAATTCGAACGCAGCGGCAACCAGTTCGTCGATCGGGTCGCGCGCCGCTGCGCCGAGCCGCTCCAGCAGCTTGCGCCGGCCACCGATCGGACCGGACAGGATGGTCTCCAGAAAGCGCGCGGGCGTCGTGTAGTCCGCCATGGCAAGCAGTCCGCCCAGCACCTCACGGGCCTCCTCCAGTACCCCGCCTTCGTCAGCCCGGCGCCGGAGCTCACTCCACAGCGGAACCTCACGTCCGTAAGCGAGGTCGTACAATTGCTCCTGTCTCCACCCGATCAGCGGCGAGACCAGCAGGCTGGCCAGCGTCAGATCGTCGAGCGGCTGCACCGCAAAAGCAATCGCGGCCATCAAGTCCTTAACCGCCAACGGCGACGACAGGTGCAAGCGGTCGATCCCCGCCACCGGCACCCTTTCGGCAAACAGCCGGGCGACGATCAGCGAGGCCAGCTCTCCGCGGCTGCGCACCAGAATCAGCACATCGCCCGCGCTCATCGGCTGTCCGGTGGTAGCCAGCACAGGTGCTTCGTCGAGCCAATGCCGGACGGTTCGGGCCAGCGAGGTCGCGTATCTGCGGGCCGGCTCGCTGATCCAGCCTTCCTCTCCTTCCTCGCCGCCTTCCTCGTCCTGCTCGATCGCGAACGGCGGCCATAGTTCGACGGAGCCCGCCCTGGTGGCGAAGTGCGCGCGGTGCGGGTTGGGCGGATCCGGTAGCCCCATCTCGGCCGCGCCGACCTCGGCGATCACGCCGTCAACCACGTCCAACACCGCCTGCGACGAGCGGAAGCTGCGGTCGATCGACAGGTCCTCGAACGGCCGGCTGTCATCGACGATCTCTCGCAGCGCCTCGGCTCGGGCCCGGAAACGGAGGCGCGCCTGGTCGAATTCGCGCGGGTCGGTGCCCTGGAAACCGAAGATCGCCTGCTTGAAGTCGCCGACCATGAACAGGGTGCGGTGGGCGGGACCGGCCCCCTCCCCAGCGAAATACTCCTCCGCCAGGGCCTCGATGATCGCCCATTGATCGGAGTTCGTGTCCTGCGCTTCATCGACCAGAATGTGGTCTGTTCGGCGGTCGAGCTTGTAGCGGACCCACTCGCCCATGCCGGGCGTCGCCAGCAGGGTGCGGGTCCAGCGGATGAGATCGTCGAAGTCGGCGACCCCGGCTGCGCGCTTAGCCCGCGCATACGCCTCGGCAAAGCGAGCACCGGCTCGCAAGCCGGCCGCCTGGGCCGCCACTAACTCCCCCTGCCGCTGCAAGACCAGCAACTCGGCAACTTCTTCGGCCAAGGCATCGCAATGCTCTTGGGCCAGCGGTTCGGCCTTGAGCACCCCGGCCGGCACCTTGCGCCGCTCACCCGCTTGCGTGAACACCACGCTCGCCAACTGCCCAAGGGAACGGCAACGCTCGGCCGGCGGCAGCACGAGCCAGGCATCGACCTCGTCGGCAACGGCATGGCCAGACTTGGTATTCCACCCCCGATGAGCCTGCACGATCGCGTGGAGCAGCGCGCAATCGAAACTGCCGTCGTCGCAGCGCGCGGTCACCAGCTCCTCGATCGAGCCCTCCGGCAGGTTGAGCCGGCTACGCAACGCGGGCTCGACCGCTTCGGGTAGTGCGAAGTAGGTCATGGCCTCGGGCTCGCGCGCACAGGCGAGCAGGTAGCGTTCGGCTTCGCGCTCACCCAAGCGTCGGCTGAGCACCTGCAGATCCGCGATCAGCCCGTCGCCTGCGGTCTCCGAGTCCGCAACCAGAGTCGCGAGCGTCCGCCGAGCGAGCAGCTGCTCCTCCCGTCCTTCGATCGAGCGAAAACCGGGCGTGATCCCAGCTTCGGCTGGGAAGGCGGCGAGCAAGGTTTGAGCGAAGCTGTGAATGGTCTGGATGCGCAGTCCGCCCGGCGCGTCCAGCACTTCCGCGAACAGCCGCCGCGCACGTTGGCGGCTGTCCAGACCGACATCAGCTCCCAATGCCTTGAGTTCACTTGCCAGCACGATCTCGGGCAACCGAACCCACCGCGCAAGCCGGTCGCCAATACGGTTCGCCATCTCCGCCGCGCCCGCCTTGGTGAACGTCAGACACAGGATGCTCTCGGGCGATGCTCCGCCCAGCAGCAAGCGCAGCACCCTGGCGGTCAGCACTTGAGTCTTGCCGGTGCCGGCGCTGGCCGAAAGGGCCGCGTGGATCGCCGGATCGGCGGCACGGGCCTGGTCCAGTTGGAGGGGTTGAAGAGGCTTGAACCGACGGGACATGATGCAAAGCCATAGCGCTTCCCTTGCCCCGCGCCAGCAAGCTAAGGACCTCTCAGCTGATCAGGAGAAATTACGTGAGCGACGAGCCAAGCAAGAAGCCTGCCGCGGACAAGCCGGAGGGCCGTCAGTTCAAGGCTGGCGTCGCCGTTGGGATCGGGTCGGCAGCCATCGTCGCGGCGCTGCTCTATGCGCGGTCGAACAAGCCGAAGAAGAAGTAAGCGCTACTCGCGCCCGTACCATTCCTCCAGCCGCATCAGCTGGTCGTAATCGCCATAGGGCGCGAAGGCCGGGTGCAGCTTGGCCGTGAACGGCTTGTCGCCCAGCAGATAGTCGGCCGCGACGGCCGCAAAGGACGCCTGGGCATTCTCTAGAAAGCCCTTGGCGCCCGCGTAGCCGTCCACCGCCGTGCGCTTGCCAAAGCGATCGCGGTCCTTGGCCAATGACCAATATTCGTGCGCACCCGGCAGGCCGGCAACATCGTTGAACCCGCCAGCCTGAGCGATCAGCCCCAGTAAACTGAGCTGCAATGCGAAGCCCGCATCCACCGCCTTGACGGATGGGGCTTTGCCGGTCTTGTAGTCGATAATGCCGAGCCGACCGTCCGGAAGCCGGTCCACCCGGTCCGCCGTGCCGTGCAGCGTCACGCCCGATACGATGGCTTCGCCCTTCTGCTCGGCCGCGAGCGGTCGGCGGTCCGCCGCCTGATCCTTGCGGACTTCCTCCGCGACCCACTCGATCGCTTCGAGCAGGCGCGGCTGCCACAGCGCGCGGAGCATGGGGTGGATTGCTTCTCCCTCGAGCAGCTGACGGGCGCGCGGCAGCAGTAGGTCCGGATCGCACTGGTCATGCGCAAGCCATTCTTCGAGCACCTTGTGCACCGCGCTACCCTTCCAGGCCGCAGTATGATCGGCATCGGCCGGTTCGAGCGCGCGCAGGCCCAACATAGCCTGAGCATAGAAAGCGAACGGATCGGCCTTGAGCCGGTCTACGGAAGTGACCGCGATCCGGCGGGGACGTTCGGCTGCGGGCGGCCGTGGCGCGGGTCGACGGACGGGCTTCTCGGCGGATTGACGGTCGATCAGCAGAGCCAGCCGCTCAAGGGGGTGATCGCGGGCCAACCCGCCGGTCATTGCCTGCAGCCGCAGCAACAAACGAGAGGCGACGGTAGGCGAGCGGCCGTCTCGCCGGGCGCGGGTCAGCAATACCTGTGGCGCGCCCAGGAAACTGGCGAAATCATGCGCTGCCAGACCGATCCGATACTCGAGCCCCGGCAGGCCAAGGTTGGCGCGGATTTTGGGGGCGAGCCATGGATCCGGGCTCGGCAGTGCCGGCCAGACCCCCTCGTTCAATCCACCCAGGACCATCAAGTCGGCATGCGCCAGACGCGTCTCGAGCAAGCCGAGGATCTGGATACGCGGGTGCCCGCCATAAGGTGGCCGGACCGCCTCGGCGTCAAGCAGCTGCCGCAGCAGCGGCACGGCGTCCTCGGCGCGCAGCTCGACATTCGCGGCTCCGTCAGCCTCCTCCAGTCGCGCCAGCAGGTCTGCCGCCGCGCGTCCGTCCGGCCCGCTCCAGGCCGCATCGCCGGCGACCGCCGTCGCGAACTCACGCAAAGAGGCAGCGAACCGCTGTAGTGTCACGAGCCCCTGGAACGCTCGATCGAGCTGCTCCAGGCAAGGTCGCAGCTTGGCCCAAGCCTCGCCGCAGCCGCGGGTCTTCTTCTCGCGATCTTTGTCGCGGCAGTGCGCATCGATGCCCGCCAACCCTTCCGGCGGTCGCGGACCGCGCAGCGCAAGATCGAGCATCCGGGCGGACTCGAGCCATGCCTGGCGGTCGGCGCCAGCGCCGGCGAGCGGGTGTTTCAGCAGTGCCAGTGTGGCGACCGGGGCAAGCCGCTCGGCACTTGCCGCCGCAATCCCAAGCAGCAGCGTGCCTGCCGGTGTTTGCCCGAGCGGCTTGCCGGCGCTGTCATCCGCCGCGATTCCCCAACGCGCGAGCAGCGCGGAGACACGGGTCGCCAGCATGCGGTCCGGGGTTACCAGAGCGGCCGTCTTACCCGGTGTTTCCAGCACTCTCCGCAAGGCGATCGCGATGGCTTGTGCCTCCGCGGCCGGATTCGCGAGTTCGGCGAGTCGAATGCCCGAAAGGCGCCGCTCCGGCGGAGGCAGTGTCGCCCATCGATCGGTGAAGCGGGCGGACGTGAGCGCATGAGCGATCGCCCGCTCCCGCACCGCCCGCGCCGAAGCTCGGCCGGCCGGACGCCAGCGCTCCACTTCTTGCCGGTTGACCCCGACCCGGTCCAGCAAGCGCTTTAGATGGTATTGCGGATGAGTCTCGTCGCCTCGCCCACTGTCCGGATCAGGACCCAGAGCCTCCCATTCCTCCTCACTCAACAAGTGCACGGGACTGAGCCCCGGCAGCACGAGGCAGCCCCCAGGCATCCGAGCAACCCGCGCCAGCAGCGCGGCGATCGCGGGAGCGCTGGTGGTGATCCCGGCGGCGACCGTAAATCCTGGTGGCGGCGATTGGCGCCACCGTTGCACCGCCGCTCGCAGCAAGCGGTTGCGGCGATCCGCGAGATCGATCCGACCGATCGCCTGCAGCTCGATCGGCCAGGCGACTAGCAGAGACTGCAGCCGGTCGAGCGACAACTGCCAATGCCGGGCAAGCTCGGGCGCATCGGCCACGGCCTCGGACAGGCGGGACGAGGCGATCTCCTCGACCAGCAAGGCGTCGAGCGTACGCGCCAGGTCCGCGGCCAGGCGAAAGCGTTCGGCTCCGCCTGTTCCGACCTGCCATCCGACCAGCCTGGCCAGCGTGACCAGGCGAGCGGTGGGCTCCACCGCCGGCGGAACCGGATCTCCGCCCGCAGGGTCCAGCGCACCGCCGATCCGGTCGTCCAGCTCCGGATCGCCGATCGCGATCAAGCGTGGCAGTACCAGCCCACCGCCGCTCGCCCGCACAAAGGCCTCGGTGACGGTTCGGATCGCCCGGTTATTCGGCAGCAGGATTCGGCCCCGCGCCAACACAAGCGGGTCGGATCGGTGCTCGCGCATCAGCCCGGCAACCAGCGCGTCGGCGAAGCTGCGGTGTGCGCCGATCGTGTAAACGCACGGCCGCTCGGCCTCAGGCAAGATTCAGAGCCTGCTCGGTCTTCGCGATGGCTCCGGGCGTTCCGACGTCGAACCACAAGCCTTGATGGACAACGCCGAAACAACGGCCATCAGCGATGGCCTTGTCCCACAGGATGTTGGTCGAGAACACGCCTTCCGGCGCGCCCTCCAGCATGCGTTTGGACAGCATCTGGATGCCGGTGAAAACGAACGGCGCGACCTTGGCCTTGGTCCGGCGCTTCAATCGTCCTTGCGTATCCAGGTGGAAGTCGCCCTGGCCCGAGTGGTTGCCGGCATTTGAATGCGGCACCAGCAGCAGCAATGCGTCCATGCGCTCACCCTCCCAGTGACTGGCCAGCAGCCTGAGCGTGTCGGCAGCGCCGTCCACCCAGAAATTGTCGCTGTTCACCGCCAGGAACGGATCGCAATCGATCAAAGGCAGCGCGTGCCTCAACCCGCCGCCGGTCTCGAGCAGCAGCTGCCGCTCGTCGGAAATGGCGACCTCCAGGTCGCTCGCATGGCACTTGAGGTGCGCCTCCAACGCGTCGGCCAGGTAATGGACGTTGACCACCACACGTTCGACCCCAGCCGCGCGCAAACGGTCGAGCACATGGTCGATGAGCGCCTTGCCAGCGACTTCCACCAATGGCTTCGGCCGGGTGGCGGTCAGCGGGCGCATCCGCTTGCCCAAGCCCGCAGCCATCACCATCGCCGTGCGCGGCACACGGGCCTCGATCCTGGGCCGCAAGTTCAGTGCCCGCTTCACGGTTGCAACGTTCATTCGGCCTCCAGCCATGGGGCGATGCGAGCTTGTTCGGGTACATTGGCAGCAAACCAGTCGCGCACCGCTTCCAGTGCTGGCTGCGCCAGATCGCGTTCCAGCAGACCCCACATGCGCCGTTGAAAGCGGCGATAGCCAGGCTTGCCGTCGCGTTTCCACAGCCGCGTAAAAACGCCTAGGATGCGAGTGTTGCGCTGGGCGGCGAGCGCCCAATAAGCGCGCTCGAATAGTTCAGGCGAGTCACTTGCGGCCTTGTATCGCTCGAGCATCGCTCGTTCGATGCCCGGCGAGACGTCGCGTCGGGCGTCCTCCAGCACCGAGCAGAGGTCGTAAGCCGGGTGCCCCGCCAGCGCGTCTTGGAAATCGAGCAGCCCGAGGTGGGTGACGCCGGTCCGTCCACCGATCAGCATGATGTTCTCGGCATGATAGTCGCGCAACACCGTCACCGGTCCAAGGCCGTCACCCGCCACCGGAGCCAGCAGTTCCTCCCAGGCCGCGCGATAGCTTGCCCGGTCGACTTCGATGCCGACTGCAGGGCAGTACCAATCGACGAACAACTCAAGCTCGGTCAACCACTCCGACAGACCGTGCGAGGGCAGGCCCGACATTGGCGCGTGACGGTGTAGCTCAACCAGCAGGTCGGTCGCCAGCTCGTACAACTCGCGCTCACGCTCGGGTGCGCCGTCCAGATGCTCCCGAAACCGGTCGTTGCCCAGGTCGCTCAGCAGCAGCAAGCCGCGATCCAGATCCCGGGCAAGGAGTGCCGGCGCGCTCAAGCCCAGGCCGTTAAGCCACTCGGCCACGGCCACGAACGGACGTGGGTCTTCATGGGGCGGCGGAGCGTCCATCAGCACGGCGACGCGGTCGCCATGACGCACCCTGAAATACCGGCGGAAGCTTGCATCGCCGGCCAAAGGTGCGATCTCGGCCCCGCCCCAGCCGTGCGCCGTGAGGAACTCGGTTGCGTGCGACGGCGGTATCATGCTGCTGGAGGCCATCGGCCTTCCCATGCCGGGGGCAGCACCCAAGTCAAGGATCGCGCGCCGTCTTCGGCGAAGTCGAGCGAAAGCCTGAGCGCCTGTGGCCACGCTGCCGCACCGGCTCGCTCCGGCCATTCGACCAACAGAGCGCCGTCAGCCAAGGCATCGTTGAGGCCGAGCTCATCCAGCTCGGATCGGTCCTCTAGCCGATACAGGTCGCAGTGCCAGATCGGAAGCGGCAGGTCGTCGTAGGGCTGAACGATGGCAAAGGTCGGGCTGGGCACCTCGTCTGCGTGCCCCGAAGCCTGCAGAACCGCCCGCGCTAACGAGGTCTTGCCCACGCCAAGCGGGCCAGCCAACGTCACGACGTCGCCAGCCAGCAGCAGCGACGCGAGGGATACGCCAAGAGCAGCCGTATCCTGCTCATCGCGGAGGATCACGACTGTTTTCGCGGCAGCACGATGGTCACGGCCGTGCCCTCGCCCGGCTGCGACTGGAGCTCGACCGCCCCGCCATGCGCCTCGATGAATTGACGGGTCAGCGGCAGGCCGAGCCCTAGTGCGGCTTCGCCATGAGTGCCGCCGACCCGTGTAAAACGTTCGAACACATGGGCTTGATCGTCGATGCTGATGCCGGGGCCCGTGTCGCTGATCTGAATCTCGGCGTGGTGCTCGTCGCCCTGGGCGGTGAGCGTCACATGCCCTTCATCCGTGTAGGCGATCGCGTTGCGGATCACATGTTCCAGGCTCTCGCGCAGTCGCCTGGCGTCGCCGATGACCACGCCGGTGGAGCTCTCGATCTTGGTTTCCAGCCGCAGTCCCTTGGCCGTTGCTGTTCCCTCCATTCGCTCGACCACGCTGCGCGCAAGACCGGCCAGATCGGTCCGCTCATGTTCGATCACGACCGCCCGTTGTTCACCTTGCGCCAGGTCGAGCACGTCGTCGATTAGCCTAGATAGGCGCGCCACCGATTCCAGGATCGCGTTGACATAGTCGGCCGCGGCAGGCGCAAGCTTGCCGGCGTAACCTGCCGCCAGCATTTGCGCGAAGCCGCCGATCGAGGTCAGCGGTGTGCGCAACTCGTAGCTCATATTGGCGACGAAGTCGGTGCGAACCTTGTCCGCCTCCTCCAACGCCGTAGCCCGCTCCCGCAGAGCGTGCTCAATCCGGGTGGAGTCCGTCACGTCGACCATGGTGAAAAGCGCATTGCCGTCGGGCAGCGGCACGGCGGCGAACTCGAAATGGCTGCCGTCGACCATCGACAGGCGCCCGATGCCAACTCGCCGCTCGTTCGTAGCCGAGCGGACCAGTTCGCGCAGCTGGGCCGCTTCCGTGGGATTGACCAGCCGCCGCGCCATGGCCGGTACCAGTTCATCGACACGCGGGTGCTCTCCCAGCCAGCTCTCGTCGAAGTCCCAGAAGTGGCAGAAGCGCCGGTTCCACAAATAGAGCCGCCCATCCGCGGCGAACACGCTCAGCCCCTCCGATAGATTGTCGAAGGTCGCCGTCCGCACCCGCAGCAGCGTGTCACGCGCGGATGCCAGGCGGACCTGCTCCGTCCGGTCTTCGAAAATCAGGCGAAGGCCGCCGTCGGGCAGAGGCTGCCCAACCACCCGCAGGTGATCGCCGTTGGCAAGGATCCACTCGTCTTCAACCGCTTCGGCAGGTGAGGTGAACCAGTTCCGGCGCTCCGCCTTCCACTGCGGGAAGTCCCGCGTTTCAGGCAGGCGACCTTTCTCCCGCATGCGTTCCAGTACGCGGTCGAACTCGGGACGCTCGTTCAGCCATTCGCTATCCAGTTGAGCCATGATGGCGAACGGCTGGTTGAAGAACGACAGGCTGCGGTCCGGGTCGAACTGCACCGCGCCCGCGGTCATGCGATCAGCCAACTCGCGTTGGCTTTCTATGTAACGGGCCAGTTCGATTCGGGCGTCTTCCAAGTCCTGGATGTCGACGGCAAAGCCGGCCACGGCAGCGCCCGGCAGAGGGACGTCGACCACCTTGAGCATGCGCCGCTCGCCGCCGACTGTCGCCGGCTGGGTACGCGAATATGGCTGACCGCTGTCCAGCGCCGCACGCGCGCCGCCCCGGGCGCTGGCCGCTCCCGCTCCGTCGATCAGTTCGGTCCCTTGCGCCACGACCTCGGCGGCAGAGCCAGCCTCGACCGCCGCGACGTAGGCGGAGTTCACCAGGCCGAGCGCAAGGTCCGGCCCGCGGTACCACATGGGAAAGGGCGCTGCCTCGATCAGGTGGCTCAGCGAATCGAGCGCTCCCTGCGTATCCGCCAGACGAAGCGCGATCTCCGACTTCTCGAGCTCTGCGGCGCTGGTATCGAACAGCCATAGCAGAACGCTGCCGGGTTCGGCGGGAACCGGCGCGACCCCGCCCCGCACCTCCAGCACACGCGAGGAGCCGGCGATCCGGACCGACTGCTCGATCCGCTCACCCGACAGCGAAGACGCACGAACGGTCTCGATCAGGGAAGCGAGATCCTCGGTCCGCAACCCGCGCTCGCCGTCCGACAATTGCTCCAGCCGCCGTGGTTCTTGCCCCAGCCCGACTTCGCGCATGAACTGCTCGTCAGACTCAACAGTACCATCGGCCTTGATCAGCAATGGTCGGGCTGGCGCGGACGCCAGCAGGGACGCCAGCGATTGCGCACCCGCCAGCACTTCGTTGGCCCGCCGCATCCTT
This sequence comes from uncultured Sphingomonas sp., assembly GCA_902806295.1. GTDB lineage: Bacteria > Pseudomonadota > Alphaproteobacteria > Sphingomonadales > Sphingomonadaceae > Sphingomicrobium. The sequence goes on from CADCWB010000037.1 coordinate 12,497, forward strand.
CGTGCCGCCACGAGCGACAGCACGGCGGCGACCGGAATCCAGATAGCTGCGACGCCGAGCGCCATCAACGCGCCGCCGCCGTCCGCCCACATGCTCCCCGTCCCCATGGCAACGTCATAGGACGGCTCGTTCCACCAGGAGAAGCGCAAAGAAGCGAGCAGCCTGAGATTGATGTGACTTTTTTGCGACAGCAGCCTCAAGATCGTCGATGAACGACAATACCATGTTTGTCTTTGGCCCAACTTCGGGAGAGAAGGCCGTCAGCCTGCCTATGTATTCGAAGGATTCTATCGGGATGATTAAGACGTTGTTGCTGGGAACGACAGCAATCCGCACCTTTACCGCCGCCGGCCTGATGCTTGGCTCGGCCAGTGCAGCCC
>CADCWB010000038.1 GCA_902806295.1 uncultured Sphingomonas sp.
GGCGATGCGGCGGACCAGGCTGAACCCGTTCGAGTGCACTCCGGAACTGGCGAGCCCGAGGATCATGTCGCCGGGCCCGATGCTGGCGCCCGTCAACGCCTCGCCCCGCTCCACCGCGCCAACGCAGAAGCCGGCGAGATCGTAGTCGCCGGGCGCATACATGCCGGGCATCTCGGCGGTCTCGCCGCCGATCAGGGCGCAGCCGGCCTGACGGCAGCCATTGGCGATCGAGGCGACAACCTGCTCGGCGACCGCATTGTCGAGCTTGCCGGTGGCGAAGTAGTCGAGGAAGAACAGCGGCTCCGCGCCTTGTACCACCAAGTCATTGGCGCACATGGCGACGAGGTCGATTCCGACGCCGCCGTGCTTGCCGGTGTCGATCGCCAGCTTGAGCTTGGTGCCGACGCCGTCGTTGGCGGCAACCAGTAGCGGGTCGGTGTAACCAGCCGCCTTGAGGTCGAAGAAGCCGCCGAAGCCCCCCAGCTCGGCATCGGCGCCGGGCCGGCGAGTGGACTTGGCGAGCGGGCCGATGGCCTTCACCAGCGCGTTGCCCGCGGCGATGTTCACGCCGGCCTGTTCATATGTCAGCCCCATGTTTCGAAGCCGTAGCCGAGAAGCCGCTTGGAAATCCACGCCGTTATCGCCAGAAGGCGCGCTATGCTGCCCACCCGGACGGTTCGCCTTCTCCTTGCCGCCTTTGCGCTGTTCGCCGTCACCGGTGGAGCCGTATGGGCGCAACTCGAGTCCGGCGACCGCGGAATCCTGCCGTTGGATAGCAGCAACACGCTGGAGATCGGCGGGATCAAGGTCGACGTCGGCGGCAAGAGTGCCGAGGAAGCACGCTACGCCGGCTGGCGCATCGCCCAGCGGGAAGGCTTCAAGGCCTTGTGGGCAAAGACGCATGGACGCCCGGCAAGCGAAGCGCCGACTCTGCCGGACTCGACCCTTGATGGGCTGGTCAGCTCAATCATCGTCGAGCAGGAACGGATTGGCCCAACGCGCTACATCGCATCCCTCGGAGTGCTGTTCGACCGTGCGCGGGCGGGTGAACTGCTGGGGGTGGCCGGGCAGGTGCGGCGATCGGCGCCCATGCTGCTGATCCCGATTACAGTCACGGGCGGCACCATGACGAGCGTTGAGGTGCGCAATGCGTGGCAGCGGGCCTGGGCCGAGTTCCGCACCTCCCAAAGCCCGATCGACTATGTCCGGGTATCCGGGATGGGCATCGACCCGCTGCTGGTGAACGCCGCGCAAACGGCGCGCCCGGGCCGCGGCTGGTGGCGCAATATCGTCGACCTCTATGGCGCTGCCGACGTGCTGGTGGCGCAGGTCCAGGTGCGCCGAATTTATCCCGGAGGGCCGGCTGCGGCGACCTTTGTCGGCTATTTTGGCGCTGACCGACGTCCGCTCGGGAGCTTCACCTTGACCGCGCAGAACAGCGCTGGCCTGCAGGCGATGATGAACGAGGGCGCTCAGCAGATGGACGCGCTGTTCACCCGCTGGCTGGCGGCCGGTGAGCTTCAGCCCGACCAGAGCCTGATCATCGTCGAACCGCCGCCACCCGTGCTGGAGGAGGAAGCCCCAGTCGAGCAGCAGCAGCGGGCCGAGGTGCCGACGCGAGTCATTCAAATCGTGGTCACCAGTCCCTATTCGCCGGTTGGCTGGCTGCGCTCAATTCCGGGGGTCATCAGTGTGCAGGAGTTCGGCTCGGCGGTGCTGGCGGTGACCTATCGCGGCGAACAGTCCCAGCTGGCGGCGGCGCTTGCCGCACGCGGCTGGCAGACGGACGTGGCGGCGGGAGGCGTGTTCCGAATCACGGGTTATCGCGCGGCCCCGGCAGCACCGCCGGCGCAACCGGCACCAGCGCAGCCGGCGCCGGCCCAACCGCCACCGCAGCCAGTACCCCAGGCTCAACCCGCGCCGCAGGGCCGGAGCGACTGATGCGCCCGCCCGACCAGATCGCGCTTCCGCTCGACTGGCCGCAAGGGGGCGATGACAGCCGGTTCATCCTGGGCCAGGCGAACAGCGCCGCGTTCGAGCATTTGCGACGCTGGAGCATGTGGCCGGTCAAGGCGACGGTGCTGACGGGCCCGCGCCGGTCGGGACGATCGCTGCTGGCGCGCAACTTCATCGTTCGGGTCGGCGGACGCTTGTTCGACAATGCTCAGCGCCATGACGAAGAAGAGCTGTTCCATGCCTGGAACGCGGCGCAGGACAGCGGTCGGCCGCTGGTGATGGTGACCGATGAGGTGCCGCCCGAATGGAGCCCGGCGCTCCCCGACCTGCGCACCAGATTGGCCGTGACTCCGGTGGTTCGCATCCTGCCGCCCGACGACGAGCTGTTCGCCGCCATCCTGCGGCGCTTATTCGCGGATCGCGGCCTGCATCTTCCGGGCGAGGCGCTGCGTTATGTGGTGGCGCGGGTGACCCGCGATTATTGGACTGCCGAGCGGGTGGTGGAGGCGATCGATCGCTTCGCCATCGCGGAGCGGGCGCGGCTGACGGTGCCCACCGTCAGGCGGGCGCTGGTCACGTCCGGGCTGATCGACGGAGCAGTTTGAGTGAACGCGCCCACTGACATCAAGCGGTCACGAAGCGGACACAAGCCGGGGCCCATGTCACGCTTGTTCAACCGGGAGCTATCCTGGCTCGCGTTCAACCGCCGCGTGCTCGAGGAGGCTGCCAACCCGGTTCATCCACTGCTGGAGCGGCTGCGCTTCCTGTCGATCAGCGGAACCAACCTCGACGAATTCTTCATGGTTCGGGTGGCGGGCCTAAAGGAACAGCAGCTGGAGGGGCTTGAGGAATCGTCCAAGGACGGGCTGACAGCCGGGCAGCAGCTCGCGCTGATCAGCAAGGAGGCCGACCGCCTTGTCAGGGACCAGCAGGCGATGTGGGCCGAGCTAGGTCCATTGCTAGCTGCGGAGGGGGTTGGCGTACTGCTGCCTTCAGAGCTCGCTACAGATGCGCGGGATTGGCTGCGCGCGTTCTTCGCGACCCACATCCTCCCCGTGCTGACGCCTCTGGCGATCGATCCTTCGCACCCTTTCCCGTTCATTCCCAACGGTGGGTTCAGCCTGATCTTCGCAATGCTCGACCCCGCCGATGGTGAGTTGGTCAACGAAGTGCTGATGATCCCGGCGTCCATGCCGCGCTTTATCAGGGTGCCGGGCGAGCAGGCTCGGTTCGTGGCGATCGACACGGCCGTCGCGGCTCACCTCGACCTGATGTTTCCCGGGTTCGAACTCATCGCTGCGGGATCGTTCCGGGTGTTGCGGGACAGCGATATCGAGATCGAGGAAGACGCAGAGGATCTCGTGCGCCACTTTCGGTCGGCGCTCAAGGAACGGCGCCGGGGGCGGGTTATCCGGCTCGAGTTCAGTGCCGAGACGCCCGAGGAGCTGGAGCTGCTGGTCCGCGAGGGACTGAAGGCCGAGCACGCGATCATTGCCGAAAGCGGTGGCTTCATCGGCATTTCGGACCTTGCTCAACTGGTGGATATTGAGCGGCCCGACCACAAGTTTCCGCCTTACCAACCGCGGTTCCCCGAGCGCATCCGTGAACATGGTGGCGATTGCTTCGCGGCGATCCGGGCCAAGGATTTGGTCGTCCACCATCCCTACGAGAGTTTCGAAGTGGTGGTCGCATTCCTGCGCCAAGCTGCGAGCGATCCGGATGTCGTGGCGATCAAGCAGACCCTCTATCGCGCGGGCAAGCAGTCGGCGATCATCGATGCGCTAGTTGCCGCGGCTGAGGCCGGCAAGTCGGTCACGGCCGTTGTGGAGCTCAAGGCACGCTTCGACGAAGAGCAGAACCTGCTGTGGGCTTCGCGGCTGGAGCGGGCCGGCGTGCAGGTCGTCTACGGCTTCGTGGAATGGAAGACCCACGCCAAGGTTTCGATGGTGGTGCGCAGGGAGGGCGACATCTTCCGCACCTATTGCCACTTTGGCACCGGCAACTACCATCCCACGACCGCGAAGATCTACACGGATCTCAGCTTCTTCACGGCGTCTCGGCGGGCAGCGCGGGACGCAGCCAAGCTGTTCAACTACATTTCCGGCTATGTTCCGCCTCGCGGGCTGGAATTAATCACCATGAGCCCGCTGACCCTGCGGCCCAAGCTGATCGTCTGGATCGAGTCCGAGATCGCCAGTGCTAAGGCCGGCAAGCCCGCGGCAATCTGGGCCAAGATGAACAGCCTGGTCGACCCGCGAATCATCGACAAGCTGTACGAGGCGAGCGAAGCAGGCGTGTCGATCGACCTGGTGATCCGCGGCGTCTGCTGCCTTCGTCCGGGCGTCGCGGGCCTGTCGGAGAACATCCGGGTCAAGAGCATCGTCGGCCGCTTTCTTGAGCATAGTCGGATTTGGGCCTTCGCTAACGGCGCGCGGCTGCCGCACCCGAAAGCGAGGGTATATATCTCGTCGGCCGACTGGATGCCGCGCAACCTGGACCGGCGGGTGGAGGTCGCAGTTCCGCTGGAGAACCCGACGGTGCACGCGCAGGTGCTGCAGCAGATCATGGTCGCCAACCTGATCGACAATCAGCAGAGCTGGACGCTAGACGGCGAGGGTCGCTACAGCCGGGTCCAGCCGGGCAAGAAGAGCTTCAACCTGCAGACCTATTTCATGACCAATCAGTCCATGTCGGGGCGCGGGCAGGCACTGGCGGGCAAAGCCGTGCCCAAGCTCCGGCTGGACCAAGGCGGATGACCTCAGGCCGGCCATTCGGACCTGTCGGAATCATCGATATCGGGTCCAACTCCGTGCGGTTCGTTGCGTACGGCGGGTCGGAGCGGGTGCCGAGCACGCTGTTCAATGAGAAGGTGATGGCTGGGCTCGGCCGTGGGCTCGATGAGAGCGGGCGATTGTCGGACAAGGCAATGGACGCGGCGATCGAGGCGCTGGGGCGCTTTCGCCTGCTCGCCCGCGAGATGAAGCTCAAGAAGCTTCATGCGGTCGCCACCGCCGCCGTGCGAGACGCCTCGAACGGACCTGACTTCCTGAAGCGAGCGGTGAAAGCTGGGATCAAGCCGGAGTTGATCAGTGGCGAGGAAGAGGCGCGACTCTCCGCCTTGGGCGTGATCTCGGCCATCCCGCAGGCGCGTGGCGTCGTGGCCGACCTGGGCGGGGGTAGCCTGGAGCTGATTCCAGTCGAGGGTGGCAGAACGGGTCCGGGCGTATCCCTGCCAATCGGCGTTTTGCGGCTGGGGAAGCGGGAGAGTGCGCGGGAAGTCGCCGCAACGCTAAAGGATGGAGTGCCCGCAGTTCTGCGAGATGCGGCGGAGGACAGCACTCTATACTTAGTCGGAGGCTCGTTCCGCGCCTTTGCTCAATTGGACCTACAGCTTACCGGTCACCCGTTGCCGATCGTGCATCAGCATTGCCTGACACCCGCGCGAGTACGCGAGTTGCGCCAACTCGTTCGATCCACGTCAATTGAGGAGCTCCGCGAGCGGGTGGGCGTGCAGTCCTCGCGTCTGCAGACCTTGCCGGCAGCCGCGGCAGTATTGGATGCTGCGTGCCGCGTTTTGTCGCCTCGGCGCATCATGGTGAGCGCCTTCGGCCTACGCGAAGGCATTTTGTACGACGATCTCAGTGTCGAGCGGAAGGCTGAGGATCCGTTGCTGGCCTCCGCGCTGGAGGTCGGGGAACGACTCGGCCGGTTCGGGGATCACGGTGCGTTGCTCGATCGATGGATCGCTCCGCTCTTTCCTGACGACTCGGATTACGCGGCCAGGTTACGCCTTGCTGCCTGTCTACTCGCCGACGTGGCTTGGAACGCGCACCCGGATTTCCGGGCCGAGTGGGCGGTGGACATGGGCGTGCATGGCAATTGGGTGGGGATCGACTCTGAGGGCCGCGCCATTCTTGGCCGAGCGCTGTGCAGCGCGTTCAGCGGGGACGGCGGCTACGATGATGACGTGGGCGCGCTGGTCGAGCAGCGCGTGCTCGACCACGCCGATCGGTGGGGGCGGGCGATCAGACTGGCGCAGCGGCTGAGCGGGGGCACGGCAAGCCTGCTACGGCGCACCGGGATTGCTGTCGAAGGACAGCAACTGGTGCTCAGGCTTGAGGAGAGCGATCGATCCTTGTTCTCGGATGCGGTGCGCAAGCGGTTCAAGCAGCTGGGCTCCGCGCTCGGGCTAGAGCCGGTGCTGGCTTAGCCGCAGCGGGCTCGTTCCACTCGGTTGCCAGTGTCCAGGGTTATTCGCAGCCGGTCGGAGCGATAGTCCATCGTGACCATCATGCCAGGCTGAATCCATTGCACCGTCTTGGCGCCCGATAACTGCAGCAGCTCGCGGGCGAGCTCGGCTGTGGCAGGCTGGCCGACAAAGCGGTCTAGGCCCTCGTTGAGGCATTCGCCAGCTCCGGCAATGGCAACTTCCTGGGCGGGGACGGTGGCGCAGGCCGCGAGTGGCAGCACCGCTAGAGCGATTAGCTCACGCATCCACTTGCTCCTTTTCGGTGCGGGTCATCTTGAGCTTGCCGTCCACAATCGCGAACGCCAGACGACCCTCGACCAGATCGAGCGCATCGCTGCCGAACTGGTCGAAACGCCAGCCGGACAGGATCGCCAGGCCATCGCGCACCCCGGCCGCAAGCGCCTCCACTTCGTCCGTGCGTGCGATGAGCTTGGGCGCGACACCAACCTCCTTGGCGCGGATTTTGAGCAACAGCTTCAGTAAGTCGCTGACCAGCGCGCCGTCCTTGGTGAGACCCGGCCGGCGCGGTTCGCGGTCGGGCAGGTCCGCACCGCTCAAGGGTTGCGCGGACTCAAGCGCGGCCATCAACCGGGCGCCGATGTCATTGGTCTTCCATCCGGTCGACAGACCCCGCACCCGGCCGAGATCATCTTGGGTCTTAGGAGGGTGGCCAGCAAGCTCGTTAAGCGTGTCATCCTTGATGACCCGCCCGCGGGGGAGGTTCTTGCCGCGCGCCTCGGTCTCGCGCCATGCGGCGAGCGCTTTCAAGCGGCCGAGCACGGCAGGATTGCGGCTTGGTAGCTTGAGCCGTTTCCACGCGTCCTCCGGCGGGAAGGCAAAAGATGATGGATCGGCGAGGCGTTCCATCTCCTCATCGAGCCATATGCCGCGACCGTTGCGGCGCAGCTTTTCGACCATGCGCGGGAAGATGGTCGCAAGATGGGTGACATCGCCGATCGCATAGTCAATCTGGCGCTGGTCCAGTGGTCGGCGGCTCCAGTCGGTGAATCGCGCGCCCTTGTCCAGGCTGTGGCCGAGCATGGACTCGATCAGGTTCGAATAGCCCACCTGTTCCCCGAAGCCCAAGGCCATCGCCGCCACCTGCGTGTCGAACAGGGGATACGGCGTTTTGCCGGTCAGATTGTGAACGATCTCAAGATCCTGCCCGCCGGCATGGAAGACCTTCAGCACTTCCTGATTGGCGACCAGCAGATCCCATAGGGGAGCGAGGTCCAACCCCTCCGCTTTGGGGTCGATCGCCGCGGCCTCGTCGGGTGAGGCGATCTGCAGCAGGCAGAGATCCGGCCAGTAGGTGTTCTCGCGCATGAACTCGGTGTCGACCGCAACGAAATCGTGCTTGGACAAGCGCTCGACCAGATCGGCAAGGGTCTGGCTCTCGGTAATCAGGGGATGAATCTGCATGTTCCCGACGCTGTAGCCGGGCTCGCACAGGTTGACAAAAGGAAGCGCGAACAGAGCCGAAGTGGTCAGGTGGCCACGCTCGGCTCTTCCTTACCGCCACCTCCCTCGAGGTGATTCTTGATTGACTGCAGCCCCTTCCGCACGCCCTCCTTTACTTGCGAGGGATCGGGCGCGCCGCCGTCTCGCTGGTCGGTGCCGGGCGGATGGCCGCGCAAGCTGATGTGCACGGTTACGTCGCTACCGTTGCTTTGCTGCTCGATCCGCATCCAGCCGGAATAATAACCCTCGTCCGAGCCCCATTCGAGACGCTTGGCGGCGCGATCGGGCCGCAGGTAGCCGTCGGATTATAACGGTTGCCCTGGGCCTCGCCCTGCACTCGCACCCGGCCCTCACCCTGGGTCTGCGCATCCTTCGTCGTCGGCAGGTACTTGGGCAAATTGCGAACGTCCGAGACGAAGTCGAACACCGCACTGGCGTCCGCATCTACGGTGACCGAGTCTTCATATTCGCCTCGAGGATCATTGGCCATCTTGGTAGCTCCAGCTCGGTGGTGAGCGTAAGGGCAACGCTGGGCCGCGCGCACGGTTCAGAGTATATTTTCCGCCGCCGGGGCAAGCCGGCACAGGCCCGGCCGGCCATACGATCTTGACAAGCCAGGCAGGCGCGTGTGCAGCGGCGCCTCGCCGATAAACCGAGGAAACATGCACACCTACCGCACCCATCACTGCGCCCAACTGCGGGCCTCGGAAGTCGGTAACACCGTGAGGTTGTCGGGTTGGATTCACCGCAAACGCGATCATGGCGGGGTGCTGTTTGTGGACCTGCGCGACCATTATGGTCTGACGCAGATCGTCGCCGACAGCGACAGTCCGGCGCTGCCTGTTCTTGATCGGCTGCGGGTGGAATCGGTGGTCACGATTGACGGCGAGGTGAAGGCGCGGGCGCCAGGCACCACCAATGCCAACCTGCCGACCGGTGACATCGAGGTGTTCGCGCGCTCTGTGACGGTGCAGAGCACGGCGTCCGAGCTGCCGATGCCGGTCGCGGGCGAGCAGGAGTATCCGGAGGAGATCCGGCTCAAGTACCGCTACCTCGATCTCCGGCGCGAGAAGGTCCACGCCAACATGGTGCTGCGTAGCGAGGTGATTGCGTCCATCCGCCGTCGCATGATCGAGCAGGGCTTTACCGAATTTCAGACCCCGATCCTGACGGCGAGTTCTCCGGAGGGCGCCCGCGACTATCTGGTGCCGAGCCGGGTGCACCCAGGCAAATTCTATGCGCTCCCCCAAGCGCCGCAGATGTTCAAGCAGCTGCTGATGGTGGCCGGCTTCGACCGCTATTTCCAAATTGCCCCCTGCTTCCGGGACGAGGACGCGCGGGCCGACCGCAGTCCTGGCGAATTCTATCAGCTCGACTTCGAAATGAGCTTCGTTACCCAGGACGATGTGTTCAACGCGATCGAGCCGGTTCTGGCCGGGCTCTTTCGCGAGTTCGCAAACGAGCGGCAGGTGACCGAAGGCGCTTTCCCGCGCGTTCCTTATCGCGAGGCGATGCTGAAGTACGGCAGCGACAAGCCAGACCTGCGCAACCCGCTGCTGATTAGCGATGTTGGCCAACATTTTGTCGGCTCGGGCTTCGGACTGTTCAGCAAGATCGTCGACGGTGGCGGCGTGGTGCGGGCGGTGCCGGCGCCATCCACGGCGGAGAAGA
>CADCWB010000039.1 GCA_902806295.1 uncultured Sphingomonas sp.
CCCGGAAGCGAGCGCGACTTTTTCGCCGCTGGTGTTCGGCCTCAGTTCGATTGCGGTAGTCTATACCAGCCTGGGCGCACTGGTGCAGCGCGACATGAAGAAGCTGATCGCTTATTCGTCGGTCGCGCACATGGCGTTCGTCACCTTCGGCCTGTTCGCCTTCAATCGGCAGGGGATCGAAGGCGCGTTGGTCGTGATGCTGAGCCACGGGCTGGTGTCGGGCGCGCTGTTCCTGTGCGTCGGCGTCATCTACGACCGGATGCACACCCGAGAGATCGCTCAATACGGCGGCTTGGCGAACAACATGCCGGGCTATGCCGTGCTGTTCCTGCTGTTCACCATGGCGGCGGTCGGTCTGCCGGGGACCAGCGGCTTCGTTGGCGAGTTCCTGAGCATGATGGGCACCTACCAGGTCTCCACCTGGGGCGCGATCTTCGCCACGACGGGGATCATCCTCGGCGCGGCCTACATGCTCTACCTATACTGGCGCATCGCCTATGGCGCGGCGCGGACTGACGAGGCCAAGGCGATGGGCGACCTTAACGGGCGTGAATGGGCGCTGCTCGCCCCCATCGCTGCCGTGGTGCTGTGGATGGGTGTCTACCCGGAAAGTTTCATGGCCCCGATGCGGGACGACGTCGGTCGCCTGCTGACCCGGATCGAGCGCGCGAAGCCCGCTGGGGATAGCCGTCCGACCGCTGGCAGCCCAGCGCCGGTGAGCGCGCGTCAAGCCGAACATGGCGGCGCGGAGGCTGCTCACTGATGCTCTATCTCGCCCCCATCCTGCCCGAAGTGATTATCGGCCTGGCCGCCATTATCCTGATGTTGGTTGCGGCGTTCGCCCGGCGCGGGTCTGTCATTACTCACTGGGGTTCGATCGCCGCCCTGCTCGCCGCCTGCGTCGCATTGATCGGCGCACCGCAGGAAAGCGGGCTGGTGTTCGGCGGGATGTTCGCGGCGGACGGCTTCGCGGCCTTCGGCAAGCTCATCATCTTCCTGTCAGCAGCCGTTGCGATCGTCATGGCGCACGGCTGGTTCGACCGCGATTTCGAACATGGCGGCGAGTATCCGGTGCTGATTCTCCTCTCCAGCGTCGGCGCGGCGGTGATGGTCAGCGCGACCGATCTGATGATGCTCTATGTCGGACTTGAGCTGCAGAGCCTGTCCGCCTACGTGCTCGCCTCCTACCGCCGGCATGACGAGCGTTCGGCCGAGGCGGGACTGAAGTATTTCGTCCTGGGCGGGCTGGCGTCCGGCATTCTGCTCTACGGCATCTCGCTGCTGTACGGATTCACCGGCACGACCTTGTTCAGTGGAATCTCGGCCGCTTTCGCAGGGGAAAGTGCGGGCTCGTTTGGGCTGATTTTCGGCCTGGTGTTCACGCTCGCCGGCATTGCTTTCAAGATCGCGGCGGTGCCGTTTCATATGTGGACCCCGGACGTATATGAGGGCGCGCCAACGCCCGTGACCGCCTTCTTCGCCTCGGGGCCGAAGATCGCCGCGGTGCTGCTCGGCACCCGCGTCTGCCTGGAAGCGCTCGGACCGGCGACCGATGCCTGGCGGCAGATCGTCATCTTCGCCGCCCTGGCGTCGATCGTTCTCGGTGCCGTGGCCGCCTATGGGCAGACGAACATCAAGCGTCTGCTAGCCTATTCCTCGATCAACAATGTCGGCTTTGCGCTGGTCGGTCTGGCGGCCGGTGGGCAGGGCGGAGCGCAAGCGGTGCTGTTCTACTCGCTGGTCTATGTCGTGATGACCTTGGGCGCCTTTTTGTGCGTCATGCGGATGCGCGACGTGGATGGCCGCCCGGTCGAGAGCCTCGCATCCTTGAGCGGCCTGTCACAGACGAGGCCGCTGCTGGCTCTTGCGCTGGCGATGTTCATGTTCAGCCTGGCCGGCATTCCACCGCTGTTCGGCTTCTGGCCCAAGCTGATGGTGTTCAACGCCGCGGTCGACGCCGGTCTACAGCTGCTCGCGCTCGCGGCCGCGGCGCTGACGGTCATCGGAGCCTATTACTACCTCAAGGTCGTCAAGATCATGTATTTCGACGACCCGGCCGAGCCCTTCGTGCGGGCGCGCGCACCGGTTGAGACGGCCCTGATCGCTGCCTGCGCGATCTTCATCAGCCCACTCGGTTACCTGCTGATCCAGCCGATCAGTCGCCTGGCCGCCAATGCTGCGAGCGTGTTCTGAGTCGCCTGCGGTTCGTTGAGCGGACCGGTTCCACCAACAGCGACCTGCTCGGCGCGCAGGATGCGGGTGAAGGCGAGTGGCTGATTGCTCGTTGCCAGGAGCAGGGGCGGGGCCGCCAGGGCCGCGCCTGGACGAGCCCGACCGGTAACTTCCACGGTTCGACCACCATCCAATTGCGTCCGACCGATCCCCCGGCGCCAAGCCTGGCGCTGGTCTGCGGCGTGGCGCTGATCCGCGCTGTCGAGGCAGCGGCGCCTGCGACTGGGCTGATACTGAAATGGCCCAATGACCTGCTGCTTGGGTCCGGCAAGCTGGCCGGCATCCTGCTGGAGCGGGCAGGCGAGCGCGTCGTCGCTGGCTTTGGGGTTAACTTGCAGAGCGCGCCCGATCTGGCGGACCGACCCGCCGCTGCCTTGTCCTCGGTCGCACTCGTCAGCCCAGACGCATTCGCTCCGTTGCTCGCCGCCGCCTTTGCACGGGAGCTGGAGCGCTGGCGCACCGATCTCCCGGCACTCACCGCCTTGTGGCTGGAGAGCGCGCATAAGGTGGGTTCACGCTTGACCGTCCATGCTGGGCCCGATGAGCAGCTTGACGGAAGCTTCGCCGGCTTGGCTGAGGACGGCGCCCTCAAGCTTCAACTGGCCTCGGGCGAACTCCGGCTGATCCGCGCCGCCGACGTCAGCCTCGCCTGATGCGGGGCCGCCTCGCCAAAGCGACCGGCCTTCGCTAGGCAGCCGCCATGTTGCTCGCCATAGATGCCGGAAATACCAACCTCGTCTTCGCGCTGGTCGCCGGGGACGGGGAGATCCGCGCGCGCTGGCGGATCGCGACCGACCCGCGTCGCACCGCCGATCAATATGCCGTTTGGCTGCACCAGCTGCTTGAACTGGAAGGCTATGGCCGCGGCGACGTGTCCGGCGTGATCATCGGCACGGTGGTCCCACGTGCGCTGCACAACCTCCAGGTGCTCAGCGAGAAGTATTTCAAGCAGCAGCCGATGATCGCCGGTCAAGGCGTGGCCGCGTGGCCGATCCGCCTCGATGTCGACGAACCGCACAACGTTGGCGCCGACCGGGCGCTGAACTCCATCGCCGCCCATGCCAAATATGCCGGCGACCTGATCGTGATCGACTTCGGCACAGCGACGACTTTCGACGTCGTCGACGGCGACGGGGCTTACAAGGGCGGCATCATTGCGCCCGGCATCAACCTTAGCCTGGACGCGCTGGTCACGGCCGCCGCGAAGTTGCCGCGCATCGCGATCGAAGCACCCGAAGCCAACATGAGCGTGATCGGGCGAACCACCCAGAGCCAGATGCTAAGCGGGATCTACTGGGGCTATGTCGCGATGCTCGAGGGACTGACCGACCGCGTCAAAGCGGAGATCGGCCGCCCGACCACGGTGATCGCGACCGGCGGCCTCGCGACGCTATTTCAGCAACACACCGGCGTGTTCGATGCGATAGAGCCCGATCTTACCGTAAGGGGCCTGGCGCTGCTTCATCAGCGGAGCCTTTCGGCGGCGTGAGCGTCAACGCAGAACACAGGGCAGCGATCGTGCGCGGCCGAAACAGACAGGACGATAAGTGACACCAGGCAACGAATTGCTTTTCCTTGCGCTCGGCGGGTCCGGCGAGATCGGGATGAACGTCAATCTCTATGGCTCCCAGGGCAAATGGCTCATGGTGGATTGCGGAATGACCTTCGGGGACAATGATTACCCCGGGATCGATCTCATCTTGCCCGACCTGGAGTTTATCGAGAAACGCCGCCGTGACCTGGTCGGACTGGTGCTGACCCACGGGCACGAGGATCATATCGGCGCCATTCCCTACCTGGCGGCGGACCTTGGGGTTCCTCTCTACGCTACTCCCTTCACCGCCGGGCTGATCGCCCACAAGCTGGAGGAGGAGGGGCTGACCGGGCAAGTCAAGGTGAAGCTGATCCAGCCCGGCGACGTGCTGGAGCTCGGTCCGTTCACCGTGACGCCCGTGCCGCTGGCGCACTCCATTCCGGAGGCTAACGCGCTGGTCATCGAGACCCGCTTCGGCCGGATCTTTCACACTGGCGACTGGAAGCTCGATCGAACGCCAGTGCTTGGCAATCCGACCTCGCCCGAGGCGCTGACGGCGATCGGGGACAAGGGCGTGCTGGCGATGATCTGCGATTCCACCAACGCCTTTACCGAGCAGGAGTCGGGGTCGGAGGCGGAGGTCTACCCCGGATTGCTGAAGGTGGTGACCGAAGCACCGGGCCGCGTGCTCGTGACCACCTTCGCGTCCAATGCAGCCCGGCTCCATACCATCGGCAAGGTTGCCGAAGAATCCGGCCGCCGCATCGCGGTCGCTGGACGATCGATCGAGCGCTATATCAAGGTCGCCAAGGCCACCGGCTACCTGCGCGATTTTCCGGAAACCGTGCGCTATGACGAAGCAATGCGGATGCCGCGGCGCGAACTGCTCATCCTGGCAACCGGCGGGCAGGGTGAGCCGCGAGCCGCGCTGGGGCGCATTGCCAGCGGGCAGCACGAACTGAAGCTCGGCGAAGGTGACACGGTGGTCTTCTCCTCGCGCCAGATCCCCGGCAACGAGGTGGCGGTCGGACGAGTGATGAACGAGCTTGCGGTGCTTGGCGTGCGGACTGTCACTGAGCGGCAGGCGCACGTCCATGTTTCCGGCCACCCAGGCCGGCCCGAGCTGGTCCAGATGTATCACTGGATCCGGCCCGAACTGCTGATCCCGGTCCACGGCGAGCGGCGTCACATGCTGGAACAGGCGCGCCTCGGGCTCGACAACGGCGTGCCGGCCGCGCTGGTGCAGGAGAATGGCGACCTCATCCGGCTGGCGCCCGGCGCGCCGAAGAAGCTCGGCGAGGAGCGGGTCGGCCGGTTGGTGCTGGACGGGGACGTCATCCTCACGGCGGACGGGTCGACCATGAACGAGCGGCGCAAGCTGGCTTACCAGGGAATGATCGCGGTCAGCCTGGCCGTGGACGGGCGCGGCAAGCTGCTGGGCAAGCCGGTCGTTCGGCCAGTTGGAGTGCCGGTCGAGGCCGACCGCGAGGACTTCATCCGCGATGCGGTGGATCTCGCCGCTCGCGCGGTCCAGCCGGGGCTGTCCGCCGACAAGTTGCATGAAACCATCCGTCTGGCCGTGCGACGCTGCGCAACGCTGTGGACCGGCAAGAAACCGATCGTGGAAGTGCTGGTTGTAAGGCCGTGAATTGGATCTCGGCTTTTGCGGTCTACTTCCTGTTTTTCGTCGGCTTCGCGTTCCTGCTGCTGCCGTTTGGAGTCAAGACCGACGAGGAAGTAGGCGCGGTGCGAGTAGCGGGCCAGGCAGACAGCGCGCCGCATCGCTTCGAACTCATCCCGCATCTGGTCCGGGCGGCAGTCGTCGCGGCGGTCGCCTTCGCCCTCTACTACGCCAACTATGTATTCGGCTGGATCACGGCCGAAGACCTGGACTGGTACAACTAGCACTCGGGCGACCGAGGCGCGGCCGCCGTCAGCGGCGCTTCTCGATCACTTGCGTGAGGGCAGCATAGAGCTTGCCCATGTCGCTCGACATCAAGGTCACGGCCATCGGCCCCCCATCGCGCTCGCCCATGACCCGGCGCAGCATGGCCTCGAAATCATGCACGAAGCGATTGGTGGCAGCCTGGAACTCGCCGTCCTGCTCATAGTGGGCGGAGAGCGCACGGGACTCGCTATTGCCGAGCAAACGAACGGCCCGGCGAGTGAACACGCCGCGGTCGCCCTTGAGGTAGTTGGCCCAGGCGCGGTCATCGACTTCGTCGGACAGGATCTTGCCGACGTCGATCGCCGCGGAATGCATGGAGTCGATCAGCATGGCGCTCCGCCGAGCGAAGGCTTCGCTGTCGGCTTGCTGGCTCGCGTGTTCCTTGCGTTCGATGTGGGTTTCAAGCGCCGTGGCTGTCTGCCCGATGGTAAGCAGCTGCGCCGTGAGGCGATCGGAGGCGACCCGCGCGGCCTCGACCGCGCGAGCGGCTACCGCTTCCACTTCGGACAGCTGCTCGCGGACCGTTTCCCGCACGACTTGCTCCAAGGCCACCTTCGTCTCGGCAGAGAAACGCTCCGCACTGGCCGGGATGACGGCGGCGATCGCCTCACGGGCCCGATCGGCGGCGTGCGCGGACGCTTCGCGGACCTGCACCATCGCCTGCACCAGCGCCGGAGCGGTCTCGGCCTGGAGACGTGCGGCGTCGCTTTCCGCCTGGACGATAGCGGCTGACAGAGCAGCAAGGCGCTGCTCGGCGCCGCCGACGCCGTCGTCGAGGCCGGCCAGCAGGGCAGCGAGCCGGTCCTGCTGTTGCGCCAGTCCGTCGGCCCCGCCGGCGAGCCGCTGGGACGCTTCGCCCGCAGCCTCGCGCATCCATTCGATCTCAGGTCGCGCGGCATGGACGGTAGCGAGCAGACGTTCCGCGGCTCCTTCGCTGTCGCCAAGCGCACCCGACAAGCGCTCGCCGACCTCCGAATGAAGACCGGTGAGGGAATCGCGCAGCGCCTGCGTCCGCTGGGTAAGGCTCTCAAGGGAGCCGTCACTGGAGGCAGATTGCATCGACAAGCTGTCGAGCTCGCTGCGTACTCGGCCGATGGCGCTGGCCAACGTCGCGGCCCGTAGATCGCCTTCAGCGGCGAGGTCGACGAAGTTCTGATCGAGCTCGGCCAGGCTCCGCTCGACGCCCGCGACCAGCGCCTGACTGGCGCGTTCCTGCTCCGCGAGCCGGACGGATAGCTGATCAAGCGCTCCGCCGGCGCGCTGGATATGCGTACCGAGGGCCTGAGCCGTGTCGACACCCGCCCGGTTCATGCCGCTGGCGCTCTGCTCCACCAAGGCGGTTACGGCAGCCGACTGGACGTCGATGCCTTGCCGGATTTCAGCCAAGGCGTCAGCGGTACGCTCAAGCAGTGCGTTGACCTCGGCCGTCGCCGTCCCGGCAACCTCGCCGACGCGAACGGCGGCAGCACCGCCGGAGCTTTCGATCTGGGTCAGATGGGCGACCAGGCGCTTCGCGGCACCACCGACGCTCTCATCCGCCTCACGCGCACGAACGGTCAGCCCGTGCAGTTGCGCTTCCAGGGCGGCCGCCTGACTGCTCGCCTCCAGGCCTGACCCGCGGAGCTCCTCCGCCATTGCTCGGGCGCTAGCCTCGGCGCGGGGCAGGTCCTGCAGCAGCACGCCGAGGTCAGCCCGGGCATTCTCGGCCGTGCGGTCCAACGTCAAGCCGTGCCGTGCGAGCGCTTCCGCACCGCCTTCGAGCTCACGCGTCACGCCCCCGAGCCGATGGGTGGTCTCATCGCCTAGACGCATCATCCGCTCGGCCATCGCTGATAGGGCGGACTGTTCCTCGTCGATGCGCTGCCGCAGAATTCCGAGCAGGGCTTCGAGGCCCCGCGCTTCCGTTTGCATCACCTGCACCGAGTGGGTGAAGCGCTCGGCCTCCCGGCGGCGGGTGCGGCCGAACAGCAGCCAGCCGAGCCCCAGCAGCGCGAGCGGACCGGCCGCCACCGCAAGCCAATGCGCAACCACGGGAGCAGTGATCGACTGGCTACCCAAGGAGCTTCCGGCCGACCAGGCGACGAAGCCGATCCACAGCAACGCCAAGATGCTGAGCGACCAGCCGAGCACCTGCCGGCCCCCGACGCCAGGCTCTGCGCCTGCCGGTGCTACCTCAGACGCTTCGTAAGCGTAGCTTTCGTCCGGACCAAAGGCCTCGGCAGAGGTGAGCTCTAGGGGCTGCAGCGCTTCTTGGGCGCGGTGGGGCTGAGCGTTCATACGGGGGAGTTTACCATCTTTGCCCGCCAGCGGAAGCGTGCAAGAGAGCGGGCGCGGAGGGGAGGGGATTTCGATGACGCTTGGTGCCCTGATCGGGGCCTATCAGGAGGATTCTGCTGGCAGTTTGGCCGCCTTGCAGCCTCTCGCCGGACGGACACTGATCGAATACCAGGCGCGGTGCGCTGCCGCCGCGGGTGCGGCGCCCGTGGTGGTGCTGGTGGAAACGGTGCCGGTCGCGCTGGCGACAGCCTTCGAGCGGCTGCGGGCGGAGGGCGTCTCCGTTGTGCCGGTCACCGACGGCAACGAGGCTGCGTCCCGCTTCGAGCCGCACGCGCACATCCTGCAGATGGCGGACGGCATCGCTCCGGCGATGGCGCTCGTGGAACGGGTGGTCACGACCGGTGAGCGCTGCGTAGCCACCGTCCCGGATGACGAAGCCCATCACCAGTTCGAGCGGATCGACAACGAGCACCGCTGGGCCGGCCTAGCACTCGTCGATGCCGCGACCTTATCGTCCACCGCCGCGATGCTGGGCGACTGGGACCTCCAATCCACCTTGTTGCGGCGGACCATCCAGGCCGGGGCGGTGCCGATTCCGGTAAGCGAAGGCCTAACGCCGTTCCTGGTGACGCAGTCCGCCGATCCTCAGGCATTCGACCGGCACCTATTGCTCGCGTCGCGCCGGGCGCGGCGTGATTGGCCGAGCCGCTACGTCTTCCCGATCGTCGAAGATTTTTCGACCGAGCAGTTGATGCGCTCGCCGGTCAGGCCAAGCTGGCTGATGACGGGGGCGCTGGTACTGACGCTGGCGGCAGCGTTGAGTTTCACGCGCGGCTGGCACTGGCCGTCGCTCGCCATGCTGTTGATCGCCAGCCCGCTCGATCTGGTGGCCGAGCGGCTGTCGCAATTGCGGATGCAACCGCTGCCCACCGGCCTGTGGACCAGACGGCTGCTGTGGCCGGCGGGTGGGTTGGCCTTGCTCGGGCTTGGCTGGTTCGAAGCTCGGCATGGTGGGGGCTGGGGTGCGATGGCCTCGGCCCTTGCAGCGATCGCCTTCGCCGAGGCCCAGCGGCTGGAAGGGCTTGGCCGTGGCGCGCTGCCGTTTGAGACCTGGCTGTTCGGCTGGCGCCCTGCCGTGTTGGCGGCGGTGCCATTTGCCGCCTTCGGATGGTGGACCGCGCTGCTGCCGTTCTTGGCGGTCTATGCCGCGGCCAGTTTCTTCCTGGTGCAACATTGGGTTCATCGCGTTCAGCACAATTGAGGACGCGTTAACTTCGTTCGTCTAACAAGGTCGAACAATGGCGCCCACCAGGCCGAGCGCTGCCAGAGCAGCCGACCTCCGGGTCGACCGCGCGCGCGCAGGCGGCGGCGGCGGACGGCTGGCGACCGTCGCTCGTGATTTCCTGCTACCTCCCGATCTTCGGCTGAGCGAGCAGGAGCGTGCCCTGATGACCGGGATGCTGGCCAGCCTGGTCGGAACAGTCGCCGACGAAATCCGGGTTCGGCTGCCGAATGAGCTGGAGGAAGCCAGTGATTGGGCCGCCGAGGAGATCGTCGCCGAGCTCCGGCGCGGCGGCCTGCTGCAGCATGAGCCATTGGTAGCATTGCTGTTGCGCCGCGCGGACGAAGTGCGGATTGCGGAAGCGCTCGGAGGCGGCGGCTCGCCGGTTCAAGGCTGGACCTCCGATGAGGCGCCGGCGGTGGCGGCTGCCGCGATGGCGGTCGTGCTGGCCCGGGCCGCAGCGCGCGATCGCTTTGGCGGACCGAGTCTCGAGCTTGGCGATTGCGATGCGGAAACCGCCGTTCACTTGAGTTATTCGGTGGCGGCCGTGCTTGCGGGCCGTTTGGAGAACGCCGACGAGGCGGTGGTCGCCGCCACGGTCGATCTGCTCGGACGGCATGATGAGGGTCAGCGCCTCCATGCGCTGGAAGCCAAGCTGGTGATCGCTCTGGAGAACGCCGGGCGGCTCGACGGAGACTTGCTGGGCGAACTTGGCAGAAGTGGGGAAGCGGGGTTGCTGGCGCAAGCGTTGGCGCGGGCGGGAGGCATTCCTGCCTCAGCCGCCTGGGCCCTGATCCTAGACGGCGAGGCGGGCGGCATGGCACTGCTGTTCCGAATGGCTGGCCAGTCACGGGCGGTTGCGGCCACGATCCTGGCGGCGCTTGCCGTGGCGTTGGGCAAACTCGATCCCGCAGCGGAGATCGATCTTTTCGACGGCATGGACGAGGCCGATGTCGAGACCGAGCGCTCTCGGCTGCGGCATCCGCCGGCCTTTGCCGCTGCTGTGATAGCGCTTGGTCGGGAGCATGACTGACGCCGTCACTCTTCCCGTGCGCGGCACGGTGGATGGAGCCGGCCGTCTGACCGCCGCCGATCCGTCGCTGGTTCGGTTGCAGGAAGAAGCCGGTGCGACCCTAGGCAGCGTCTTGGCGGTTCCGCAGCTCGCGGCTTTGGCTCGGCTGGCTCGCACCTTGGGGGTGACCTTATCGCGACCGGCGCGGGCGGGCCTGCGGGAAGCAGAGCTTGACCTATGGGTCAGGGCCGAACCGGTGGCCGACGAAGTCCGCTTAGTGATCGAACAGTGGATAGAGCGCCCGCCGCTTGCCAGGCGCTGGCCTGCCGCGTCGACGCAAGTAGCGGGCGATGCGGCCAATTCGGATCTCGGCTTCGAGCTGGACACGGAGTTGCGGGTGGTAGCAATCGGCCGCGGCCTGGCTGAGCAACTTGGCAGCGGTCCCGCAAGCGTGCTTGGATTGCCGCTGACCCGGTTGGTGCAGCTGGAAACAAGCGGAGAAGGGGACCTCCCGCTGCTCAGCGCGCTGGCGGCGCGGCGTGGTTTTAGCGGACAGAAAGTCGCGGCGCGTCGCAGCGGCGCAGAGCTGGTCCTTGCGGCGAGTCCCTTCCTGACGAAGGCGGGCGAGTTCGCCGGGTATCGGGGTTCCGCCAGCGCGCCCGAAGAGCAAGCCGCCGCTGGACTTGCGACCGGTCCTGAGTGGAACGCGCTTCTGAAAGAGCCGCTCGATGTGATCGTCACGGAGGCTGAGCGCATCTCCGACCGCCGCGAGGGTCCGCTGCGAAGCGATTATGCCGCCTACGCCAGCGACATTGCCGGGGCGGCGCGGCACCTGCTGGAAGTGCTGCAAAGCATGGGACGGGAAGCCGTCGCGACGTCACAAGAAAAGAACGAGCCAATTGACCTAGCGGCGCTCGCGGCCGAGGCGGCGGGACTGGCCCAACCGCAGGCGGCAGAGGCGGAAGTTATGCTGGAGCTGGAGGGAGCGACCGCGCTCCCGGCCATCGGTCAGCCGCGGGCCGTCACGCAGATACTCGTCAACCTGATCGGCAACGCAATCCGGTTCTCACCCAAAGGCGGGGCGGTTCGAATCGAGGCGAACGCAGGCGCAACCGCCAGCGTCAGCGTGTCGGATCAGGGCCCGGGAGTCGCACTTAAAGATCGCGAGCGCATTTTCGAGCGCTTCGAACAGGCCGAACGCAGAGGCCAGGGCGCGGGACTGGGCCTGTCCATCTCGCGCCGGCTTGCCCAATCCATGGGCGGTGATATCAACCTCGGAAGCACGCCCGGCGAGGGTGCTCGCTTTACCTTGACCCTGCCGCAGCGCTGACCCGCTAGCGCTGAGCCACCGGAACATAGTCGCGCTGGGTCGCGCCGGTATAGAGCTGGCGCGGGCGGCCGATCTTCTGCTCGGGGTCCGAGATCATCTCGTTCCATTGCGCGACCCAGCCGACGGTGCGGGCGAGCGCGAACAACGCCGTGAACATCTCGGTTGGGAAGCCGATCGCGTTCAGGATCACGCCCGAGTAGAAGTCGACGTTCGGATAAAGCTTCTTCTCGATGAAATATGGGTCGTTGAGCGCGATCTGCTCCAGTTCCTGAGCTGTATCCAGCACGGGGTCGGAAATGTTAAGCTCGCGCAGCACTTCCTCGGCGGTTTGCTGCATCACCTTCGCGCGCGGGTCGTAGTTCTTGTACACCCGGTGACCAAAACCCATCAGACGGAACGGATCGTCCTTGTCCTTGGCGCGGGCGATATACTCCGGAATATGCTCCGGCTTGCCAATTTCGCGCAACATGTTGAGCGCGGCCTCGTTGGCCCCACCGTGCGCCGGCCCCCATAGGCAGGCAATGCCAGCCGCGATGCAGGCGAACGGGTTGGCGCCGGAAGAACCAGCCAACCGAACGGTTGAGGTGGACGCGTTCTGCTCATGATCGGCATGAAGGATGAAGATCCGGTCCATCGCCCGCTCGATGATCGGATTGACCACGTAAGGCTCGGCTGGAACGCCGAACGTCATGCGCAGGAAGTTGCCGGTATAGCTCAGTCGATTGTCGGGATGCATGAACGGCTGGCCGACGCTGTATTTGTGCGCCATCGCCGCCAGCGTCGGCATCTTTGCGATCAGCCGATGCGAGGCGATCAGCCGCTGCTGCGGATCAGTGATGTCGGCGCTGTCGTGGTAAAAGGCGGACAACGCACCCACCACGCCGCACATGATCGCCATCGGGTGAGCGTCGCGGCGGAAGCCGCGGAAGAACATGGCCAACTGCTCGTGGACCATGGTGTGGCGGCTGATGGTGTAGGTGAACTTGTCGAGCTCGGCCTTGGATGGCAGCTCGCCGTGCAGCAGCAGGTAGCTGACTTCCGGAAAGCTCGACTGCTCGGCCAGCTGATCGATCGGGTAGCCGCGGTGAAGCAGGATGCCCTCTTCGCCATCGATATAGGTGATGGCGCTCTGGCAGCTGGCGGTGGACGTGAAGCCCGGATCGTAGGTGAAGGCGCCCGTCTGGGCATAGAGCTTGCGAATGTCGATCACATCGGGCCCGACGCTGCCGGACAAGACCGGCATGCCGATGTCCTTGTCGCCGAACTTCAGGGTGGCGGGTGCGTCCGACATCAAGCTTGCTCCATCATCTGATCTTCTATGCGGGCCAGGCTCTCGCCCTGCCCCAACAGCACAAGCACGTCAAAGATGCCCGGGCTGGTCGTTTTTCCCGTGAGAGCGGCGCGGAGCGGCTGGGCCAGCTTGCCGAGCTTCAACCCTGCCTCTTCCGCAGTCGCCTTCAGTGCAGCTTCGGTGCTGTCGTGGGTCCAATCTCCTAGGGCAACGAGAGCCGAGTGAATGCGGCTAAGATTGCTTCGCGCATCTCCCTCGAGCAGCGCTGCTGCTGCCGGCTCCAGTGCAATCGGGCGCGATACGAACAGGAAGTCGGCCGCTGCGGCCAGCTCGTTGAGGTCTTTGGCCCGGGCCTTGAGCTCGGGCATTGCCCGCTCGAGCAGCGCAAGGTCGCCACCGTCTAGGCCTCCTCGCCGTTCCGCGACCAGCGCCGTGAGACGCGCGTCGTCGGCCTGGCGAAGGTAGTTGCCGTTGAGGTTCTCAAGCTTCTTCAAGTCGAAGCGGCTGGGGCTCTTGCCGACATGGTCGAGGTCGAACCATTGCACCGCCTGCTCGCGGCCGATGATCTCGTCGTCGCAATGACCCCAGCCCAGCCGAAGCAGATAGTTGTTGAGTGCCTCGGGCAATATCCCAAGTTCGTCGCGGTAGGCGTCGACGCCGAGCGCCCCGTGACGCTTGCTGAGCTTGGCTCCATCAGGCCCATGGATCAGCGGGATATGGGCATAGGTCGGCTCCGGCCAGCTCATCGCCCGGATGATGCAAAGCTGCCGAAAGGCATTGTTGAGGTGATCGTCGCCGCGGATCACGTGGGTGACCCCCATGTCGTGGTCGTCGACGACCACCGCCAGCATGTAGGTCGGCGTGCCGTCGGAGCGGAGTAGAACGAAGTCGTCGATCTCATGATTGCTGACGGTCACCGACCCTTGCACTAGATCGTCGATGACGGCCTCGCCGTCGCGCGGGGCCTTGATGCGGATGACGTTTGGCGAATCCGGCGAGGGCGGCACGTCCGCGCAGTCCCGCCACTCGCTCGTGATCCGGAACGGGCGGCGCTCCGCCTGCGCAGCCTCGCGACGCTTGGCCAGCTCCTCAGGGGTCACATAGCAGCGATAGGCGTGGCCGGCGTCGAGCAGCTGATGCGCGATCTCGGCATGGCGGGTTTCATACTCAGACTGGAAGTGCGGCTCGCCATCGCCCGAGATGTCGAGCCACGCGAGGCCGTCCAGAATGGCGTCGATGGCCTCCCCCGTTGAGCGCGCCTTGTCCGTGTCATCGATCCGAAGCAGGTATCGACCGCCGTGATGCCGGGCGAACAGCCAGTTGAACAAGGCGGTGCGGGCGCCGCCGATGTGGAGAAAGCCGGTCGGGCTGGGCGCGAAGCGGGTGACGACGGTGCTTGCGCTCAAGCGCGCTTTCCTCTTTGACTAGAGCCGCCGGATCGCGCGAGCCCGGGGGCCCGTAGCATGAGTATTGCCACGCTTCCACGCCGCGCGCCGGCGTTCCCGCAGTGGCGCGTCCCGGCGCTGTTCGCAAGTGCGGAAACTTTCCTCGAGCGGGAACGCGAGCAGCTTGCCCTGTGGTGGGTTGTCGCGCTTGGCGGAGGCATTGCGACTTGGCTGGCGCTGGCCTCTCCGCGGGCGTGGACGGCCGGGCTCTTGCTGCTGGTCGGCACCGCCGGACTGGGTGCGACCCTGGGCCGAGGACGGGTGGGCCGTTCGATAGCAGGCTTCGCCCTGGCGGCAGCGCTTGAGCTCGGACTCATTTGGTTGCGAAGCGAATGGGTGGCGAGCCCCCGCCTCGGGCGACCAGTGATTACCGAATGCAGCGGGCGAGTGACCGGTACGCAGCAGCTTGCCGCACGGGACAGCGTCCGGCTGACGATCGCGCCCGAGATCCGGCACTGCCGCCACTTTTGCGCGTGAACATCGGCAGCAAGGATGCGCCGGCGGGGCTCGGGGAGGGCGCGCGCATACGGCTCAAGGCGCGGCTGATGCCGCCGATGCCGATGCCGCTGCCCGGCGCCCACGACTATGCACGCGATGCATGGTTCGCGGGGATCGGCGCAAGCGGACGGGCGCTCGGACCGGTGGAGGTGCTGGAGCCGGCGGACGGTGGCGGGCTCCAGTCCGTGCGAGAGCGGCTCGACCGGCACATCCGCGATCAGCTGCAGGGAGGCGAAGGAGCGATCGCGACCGCGCTGGCGACGGGAGATCAAGGCGCGCTGCCGGAAGAGGACGCCGAGGCGATGCGGCGGTCGGGGCTGGCGCACCTGCTGTCGTCAGCGGTTTGCACATCGCGGCAGCGGTCGGCGCGGCGTTCCTGCTGACCCTGCGCCTGCTCGCCCTGTCCGAGCGGCTGGCACTGCGATTCAATCTGGTGCTGGCGGCGGCGGGCGCGGGCGCACTGGCCGGGATCGGCTATACCCTGCTGACGGGCATGCAGGTGCCGACGGTCCGCAGTTGCATCGCGGCGGTGCTGGTGTTGATCGGGGTCGCGCTCGGGCGGGAGGCCATCAGCCTGCGCCTGATCGCGACAGGAGCATTGCTGGTGCTGCTGCTCCGGCCCGAAGCGCTGGCGGGGCGAGCTTTCAGCTGAGCTTTGCCGCGGTGACCAGCATTGTGACGTTGTATAGCCTGCCCTGGTTCAAGCGGCACTTCCAAAAGCGCGACGACGGCTGGGCCCTCGGCCTGGCGCGCAGCCTGGGAGTCATGGTGCTGACCGGGCTGGTGGTCGAAGTCGCGTTGCTGCCCTTCGCGCTGTATCATTTTCATCGTGCCGGGTTGTACGGAGTAGTGGCCAATTTGGTCGCCATTCCGCTCACCACCTTCGTCATCATGCCGCTGGAAGCCGGCGCGCTGCTGCTCGATGCGGTGGGGCTGGGTGGACCGCTGTGGGCGCTTTGCGGCCTGGCGCTCGGGTGGCTGCTCGACCTTGCGCATGGGGTGGCCGGGGCCAAGGGCGCGACCGCGCTGCTGCCGGCCGTGCCGCGCTGGGCCTTCGGCTTAATGGTGGCAGGCGGGCTCTGGCTCTGCCTGTGGAACAGCCGGGCGCGGCTGTGCGGCCTGGCGCCGCTGGTGATCGGAGCAATGGCGGCGGCGATGGCTCCGCGGCCCGACCTGTTGCTGACGGGCGACGGCCGGCACCTGGCCGTGGTTGGGGAAGATGGAACGCCTTTCTTGCTGCGGGGGCGCGCCGGCGACTTCGTCCGCGACATGTTTGGGGAGAACAGCGGTTTTGACGGCGAGCCGTTGGAGCTGGAACGCGGGCGCGGGGTCAGCTGCAGCCGCGATGCTTGCGCCATGGTCTTCGAGCGTGGCGACCGACCATGGCGGGTGCTGGCCATCCGCAGCAAGGAGCGGCTGGAGTGGGCCGACCTGACCCGCGCGTGCCGAGAGGCGGACATCGTGGTGGCGGAGCGACGCCTGCCGCAGGGCTGCACTCCGCGTTGGCTGAAGCTGGATCGTACGGCCTTTGCGCGAACGGGCGGACTTACGATCGTTCTAGGTGATGAGCCCGTCGTCGCAACGGTTGCCGAGCGGCTCGGCGAGCATCGCTGGGGTCAGCGGGGCCAACAACCCAGCGGACCCGGTTTCCGTGGGCCGTCTGTGCTCAGTCGCTCGGACTATCCAGCGGCTCGCTCGGCAGCAGCAAGCGCCTACTTGGTCGACCAGACCGCCAGTTCGCTACCGCCCGGATCGATGAAGTGAAACCGCCGTCCGCCGGGAAACGAGAAGATCGGCCGGGCGATCACGCCGCCGGCTTCGCTGACCGCCTTGAACGCCGCTTCCAGATCGTCGACCCGCACCACCGGCAAGGGGGCTGATAGGGCATCGTCGGGCATGCCGTTCAGGCCAAGGTCCACATCTCCGGTGGTGGTAGCGGCATAGTCCGGGCCGTAATCGGTGAAGTCCCAGCCGAAAGCCTTGCTGTAGAAGGCACCAGTGAGCTCATGCGCCGTGAGGCTGGGGAGCTCGACATAATCGATCCGCGCGCCTGCCATCAGCCGAACCACACGTTCTGCAGTTGGCGGGGAAGCCGGCCTGGCACCATCAGCACTGCGTCGATCCGCACCGTATCGCAGCCTTCCATGTAGCGCGGTGCAAGCTGCTCGGCGGCAACCGCCACCCGCTGCAGCCTTGAGCGATCCAGCGCCCAGGAAGCAGCCTCCTCCGTCGCGCGCTGCTTCACCTCGACAAACACCAGCGTGCGTCCACGCCGAACGATCAAGTCGACCTCACCGCCGGTAACCCGGACCCGCTCCGCCAACACGGTCCAGCCCTGCATTCGCAGCCACCAGGCGGCCCGCGCCTCCGCCTTGCGGCCGCGCTGCTCGGCCTGCTGCCGACTAAGCTTTGGGCGAGCGGCGGAGGAGGTCGGCATGATCTCAATACCGCCGGATGAGACCAGCGAGACGGCCCTGAATGGCGACCCGCCGCGGCTCGTAGCGCTGTGCTTCATAGGCGCGATTGGCCGGATCGAGCCGGACCATCTGACCCTCGCGACGGTAGGTCTTGAGTGTCGCCTCCTCGCCATCAATCAGCGCCACCACGATCTCGCCCTCACGGGCAACATCGACCTTGCGGATGAGCGCGTAATCGCCGTCAAGAATGCCTTCTTCAACCATGGAGTCGCCCGACACCTCCAAGGCATAGTGCTCGCCCGGCCCGAGCAGGGCGGCCGGCACCGCGAACGCCTCGGTGCCCTGCAGCGCCTCGATCGGAGTACCCGCCGCAATGCGCCCGTGCAGCGGGATCTCGATCGTGTCGTTGGCGGGCGTAGGTACCGGATGCGGCCGGGCTAGCGGCATCGCCGCCGCGGGAGCAGGTGGTGCCATTCCGTCGGGCAATCGCAGCACTTCCAGCGCTCGTGCGCGGTTTGGCAAACGACGGATAAACTTACGTTCCTCCAGTGCCGAGATCAGCCGGTGCACGCCCGACTTAGACTTCAGGTCTAGCGCCTCGCGCATCTCGTCGAAGCTTGGGCTGACCCCCGTCGCAATCAGACGATCATTGATAAAGATCAGTAGCTCGCGCTGCTTGGCGGTCAGCATGTCCAGGCTCCGTCGTGAACAGACGAAGAACACCTACAGAACGGCACAGGACTCGTCAACTGCACAGCGCAACGAACCGCCCGAGCAGCGCGTGACCATGGTCCGAGGTGCAACTCTCCGGGTGGAATTGCACCCCATGCACCGGCGCCTGGACATGACGAAGCGCCTGGACGCCGTGATCATCCCAGGCGTTCGCTGACAGAGTCTGCGGCAGGTCCGTGACCGTCAGTGAGTTGTAGCGGGTCACGGAGAAGGGCGACGGCAGTTGGCTGAACAAGCCACTGCCATCATGACGTAGCGCGACACTCTTCCCGTGCACCGGCGCCGTTCGGATCACGCTTGCACCGGCGGCCAGCGCGATGGCTTGGTGACCGAGGCAGACGCCGAGCAGTGGACGGCGTTGCTCGATGCATGCGCCAGCCAGAGCAACTGAGATGCCGGCGTACTCGGGCCGACCGGGACCAGGGGACAGCAGATAGCCATCGACCTGAAGTGCGAGCGCATCGGCCAAACCGATGCTGTCGCTCTCCGCCACCTGCACTGAGGCGCCGAGCGTCAGGAGATAGTCGACGAGCGTGAAGGTGAAGCTGTCGTGGTTGTCGACGACTAGCAGCCGGGGCAAGGCCTTTGCCCTAGCTGCCGCTGAGCAGCCGCTGCCGGGCGGCGGCGATCGCCGCGTCGTTGCGCGTCACGCCCAATTCCTTCTGCGCCGCGGCAAGGAACTGCACGGCAAGTTCCTCTCCTGCAGCGCGATTGAAGTCGGTCTGGACCTGCGCAATCAGGGTTGGCTGGGTCGTGGCGTCGCCGGGCGTGATCCGGTTCAGCTTGACCGCGAAGTAGCCGTCATTGTTCGGCGCCGCGACCAACCGTGCCTTGCCGGCGGACAGGCTGAACAGCATCTGCAGGGGCGGGGGCACTCGGCCCTGCAACTGGGCGAGTTGAAGCCGCCGGACCTTGAGTGGAGCAGGCGCAGGGGCGCCGGCCACTTTGGAGTCTGCGACTGCGCGTGACAAAGGCACGCCGGCATTGCCCTTGGCCACAACCGCATTTGCGACCGCCTTGGCGCGGTCGAGCGCGCGCTTGGCGATGAAGTCGGCCTCAACCCGGCCGCGGATTTGAGCCAAGGGGGAGGCAGCGGCGGGAACCACCTCGCCTACCGCAAGCAGCGCATAACCCGCGCCGCCGGGGAGAGTTTCGACCACGGGATCATCGTCCGGCGACATTTGGAACCCGTCCTTCACCGCCTGGGCATATTCCGGCGGCAGCTCGAACGATGGATTGCCCGGCGCCTGGCCGCCTGCAGTAATCGCCGGCGTCTGGGTTACCTGCAGCCGGTTGGCGGCCGCCACTTCGGAGAAGTTGCGGCCATCGGCGATTTCGTCCTCCACCTTGGTGACGAGGTCGGTCAATGCTTCCTTGCGCTTGTCAGCGGTCAGTTTGGCAGCGATTTCGGCGCGCACGGCAGCCAGGCTGCGGCCCGCCGTCCGGTTGACGCTCTCCACCCTGATCACGTCCCAGCCGGTTGAGGATTGGACGGGCCCGACGATCGCACCTGAAGGTGCGCCAAACACCTGGGCCGCGACCTGAGCGCCGGCCAAGCCCAACAGCTCCTGCCGGCTCTGCGGGCCAAGGCTGACGTCGGCGGCGGAGAAGCCCGCTGGAGCGGCAGCCGCAGCGAAGTTGCCTCCTGCCCGAGCCCGCTGGGCGATCTGCTCGGCCTGAGCACGGTTCGGCACCGACGCACGGCTGAGCACCCGCGTTTCGCCGCCGCCATAGGTCGCCTGGTTGGCGTTGTAGTAGGCGGTGATCTCCTGCTCACTCGGCGCGACACCCGCAAGCTGGTCGTTGCCGATGCGGGCGATCCGCAGCACGCGCTGCTCCGGGACCAGGTAGCGTTGGCGGTTTTCAGTGTAGAAGCGCTGAAGGTCGGCGCCGGTCGGGGCCGGCCCGGCGCGGAACGCTTGAGCCGGGATCAACGCCACCTCACCCTCGCGCTCCTCCAACAGCATGGATGCATAGGGACGCGCCACGCCGGTCGGGATGCGGGTGTTGGCCACCAGCGGCGACAACAGCAAACGCTGGAGCAGGATGGTCATGATTTCGCTGCGCACCTGCCCATCGGTCAGCCGCTGCTGCTGCAAGAAGCTCTGGTAGGCGGCTCCGCTGAACCTCCCGTCCAGTCCGCGGACGCCCGGCAGCTTGACGATCTCTGCATCGATCAGCTTCTTGGACGGCAGCAGGCCATGCTCCGCCGCGTAGGCCCGCAACGTGCGCTCCTGGATGAGGCTGTTGACGATCTGGTCGAACTGCGGGGCAAGGTCCGCGTAAGTCGCGTCCGGTTTCTGCTCGCGCAGGCGGGTCAGCTCCCGCTGCATGATGTTTGACAGCTCAGCTTCGGTCAGCTGTTCCGAACCCACTCGTGCGAGCACGCCCTGGCTGAGACCACCGCCCTGACGGAAACTGCTGACATCCGCCAGCGCGAAGCTGGCCAGGATGGCGACCAGGAAGACAACCGCGAAAGCCGTGCCGTACTTTGACTTCGACAAGCGGCGAAAGGAAGCAAGCATGGGCGGTCGCGGTCCTGGACGTCGAAAAGGGAAGACAGCGCGCTTTAGGGACCGAGGCGCTTCCCATCAAGGCGGGTGGGTTGCTAGGCGCACCGGCAGCAACGTGAGGTGAATGCATGAACAAGCCTGTCAAGCTGGTCGCCGGCAACTGGAAGATGCATGGGACGTCGGCCGATCTGGGAGAGGTCGCTGCGGTGGCTGAGGCCGCGCGTGCCCTGACGGGACGGGTAGACGTGGCGCTGTGTTTGCCAGCGACCCTGATCCACCGCGCCACGGTGGAGGTGCCTGGCCTATCGATCGGTGCGCAGGATATCCACATGGCGGACAAGGGGGCGCATACCGGGGATGTCTGCGCGGCGATGCTGCACGACGCCGGCGCGACCCTGAGCATCGTCGGGCATAGCGAACGGCGGGATGCTCACCGCGAGGATGACTCCTGTGTGAAGGCCAAAGCCGAGGCGGCGCTTCGTTCTGGGCTCGGTGTCATCCTGTGCGTGGGGGAGAGCGATGCGGAACGGGTGTCCGGTCTCGCTGTGCCGATCGTGACCGAGCAACTCCGCGCGTCTCTGCCACGGGAGGGAGCGACGGCCGACGGCTTCGCCGTGGCTTACGAGCCGATCTGGGCCATCGGCACCGGCAAGGTGCCGTCAGTGGAGGACATCGCCGAGATGCATGCCGCGCTCCGCCGAACGCTGGTCGAGGAGCTGGGTTCGGTCGGGCAGGACGTACGCATCCTCTACGGCGGGTCGGTGAAAGCCTCGAACGCAACCGAGATCTTCTCGGTCGCCGACGTGAACGGTGCCCTGGTTGGGGGTGCGAGCCTGAGGGCCGCGGACTTCCTGCCGATCGTAGAGGCGGCCGCCGCCGCACGTTGAATCTGCGGCAGTGCGCGGCTAAGTGCCCCGCCAACTCCTTGCCTGAAAGTTCGCTGACCGATGTTTACGTTTCTTCTGATCCTTGAAGCGCTGGTTGCCTTTGCGCTGTGCGCGGTGATCCTGATGCAGCGCTCGGAAGGTGGCGGACTGGGTGTGGGCGGCAGCTCGGCTGGTTTGATGACAGCGCGTGGCGCGGCGGACTTCCTCACCCGCGCCACTTCCGTGCTGGGTGCGATCTTCGTGATTCTGTGCATTGCCTTGGCCGCCGTCGCAGGGACGCGTGGAGCAAGCCAGTCGGTCGATGCCTCCGTCGCCAATCAGGTTGCGCCGGCCGCGCCGATCAGCCCGCTGGAGCCGGGCGGCAATCCCTTGTCCGCGCCACCGGCGGGACCGAACAACGCTCCGCCCAACAATGCGGCGCCAGGCACGCAGCAGCCGGCCGCTCCGACCGCGGACAACGGCGCCGTTCCGCTCGCCCAGTAAGGCGATAACCTACATGAAAGTGGGCGCGCGCTGCGATTGCGCTTGCGCGTCCAAGCCTTCGCACCTTAAGGCCCGACTCCCATGGCGCGGTTCATTTTCGTTACCGGCGGCGTGGTCTCCAGCCTCGGCAAAGGTCTTCTCTCGGCATCGCTGGCAGCACTGCTGCAGGCGCGCGGCTACAAGTGCCGCATCCGCAAGTTCGATCCCTATCTGAACGTCGATCCGGGGACGATGAGCCCCTACCAGCATGGCGAAGTCTATGTGACCGACGATGGGGCCGAGACCGACCTCGATCTCGGCCACTACGAGCGCTACACCGGCCTTGCGGCCAAGCAGTCCGACAACATAACGACCGGGCGCATCTACCGCGACATCATCGCGCGGGAGCGGCGCGGGGATTATCTGGGCGCCACCGTGCAGGTCGTCCCGCATGTCACCAACGCGATCAAGGAATTCGCGCTTTCCGACATCGACGGGATCGACTTCGTCATCTGTGAGATCGGCGGCACGGTCGGCGACATCGAAAGCCTGCCGTTCGTCGAGGCGCTGCGCCAGCTGCGCAACGACCTTGGCCGCGACAATACGGTCAGCGTCCACACCACCCTGGTGCCGTGGATCAAGGCGGCCGGCGAGC
>CADCWB010000040.1 GCA_902806295.1 uncultured Sphingomonas sp.
GCACCGACCTCGATGCGGCGCAGGTGCTGGTGCAGAACCGCGTCCAGCTGGCCGAACCGCGCCTGCCCGACCAGGTCCGCCAGATCGGCGTGACCGTGTCCAAGCAGTCGAGCGGCTTCCTGATGATCGTCGCGCTCACCTCCGACGATCCGGGCCTCGATAACGATTACATCGGCAACTACGCCAATTCGACCTTGCGCGACCGGCTGCTGCGGCTGGAAGGGGTCGGCGGCGTTCAGGTGTTCGGCGGCGGCAACTATTCCATGCGCGTGTGGATCGATCCCGATCGCGCGGCCGCCCGCAACCTGACCGCCGGCGAGATCGTCACCGCGCTCCGGACGCAGAATGTGCAGGTCGCCGGCGGCTCGGTCGGCCAGCCGCCCTACGGCAGCGGCAACCCGGCGTTCGAGCTGCCGGTCCAGGTCCAGGGCCGCTTGAGCGATCCCGCCCAGTTCGCGGACGTGGTCATCAAGACCGGCGAGGACGGTGCGATTACTCGCGTCCGCGACATCGGACGAGTCGAGCTCGGCTCACAGGACTATGGCATTCGCGGCGAGTTCGGCGGCAGGCGCGGAGTCGCGCTGGCGATCATCCAGCAGCCCGGCTCCAACGCGCTCGACGCCGCGGACCTCGTGCTCAAGGAAGTCGAAGCCGCCCGCCAAGACTTCCCGCCGGGCCTGCGCGCGACGATTCCGTACAATCCGACCGAATATGTTGCCGCCTCCGTCAGCGCAGTGCAGGAAACCCTGCTCGAAGCCATCATCCTGGTGGTGGTCGTGATCATGCTATTCCTGCAGACCTGGCGCGCCGCTGTGATCCCGATCATCGCGATTCCGGTCGCGCTGGTCGGCACCTTTGCGGTCCAGCTCGCGCTCGGCTTCTCGATCAACTCGCTGTCCTTGTTCGCGCTGGTGCTCGCCGTCGGCATCGTGGTCGACGACGCCATCGTGGTGGTCGAAGCGGTCGAGAAGCACATCCGCGAAGGCCTGTCGCCGCGCGAAGCCGCGCACCGGACCATGCGCGAAGTCTCCGGCGCACTGATTGCCATCGGCCTGGTGTTGACGGCGGTGTTCGTCCCGACGGCATTCGTGTCCGGCATCCCCGGGATCTTCTACCGCCAGTTCGCGGTGACGATCGCGGCGGCCTCCCTGATCTCCTTGCTGGTCTCGCTGACCCTGTCGCCGGCGCTCGCCGCGCTGTTGCTGAAGCCGCATCCCGAACAGCCGCTCGAACATGGGCCGCGCCTGCTGCGACCGGTGCGGGTCGGCTTGCACAAGTTCAACCAGGGGTTCGACTGGCTGTCGGATCGCTACGGCAAGTTCACGGCCAAGGTCATCCGCCTGTCGGCAATCATGCTCGTTATCTACGCCGGCCTGCTCTTGCTGACCGGCTGGCGGCTGACCGCGACGCCCACGGGTTTCATCCCGGAACAGGATCAGGGCTACCTGATCGGTGTCATCCAACTTCCGCCGGGCGCCTCGCTCGACCGGACGACGGCGTTGATGCAGCAGGCGCAGAAGCTCGCGCTCGATACTCCGGGTGTGCAGACCACCGCCGCTTTTGCCGGTCTCGACGGTGCGAGCTTCTCGCAGGCGTCCAACTCGGCGACCGTGTTCGTCAAGCTGGCGGACTTCGATAGGCGCACCGCCGATCAATCTGCGACCGCCATGTCGCAGGCGCTCAGCATGAAGATCGGCGGCGCGATCGAGAACGCCAACGTGTTCTTCATCGCGCCGCCCGCCGTGCAGGGTCTGGGCAACGGCGGCGGCTTCACCATGATGATCCAGGATCGGCAGGGCCTCGGCTATCGGGCGCTGGAAGGCGCGGCTATGGACATGATGATGTCGGCGCCCAAGGTGCCGCAAGTCAGCCAGGTATTCACACTGTTCAATACCGGCGCACCGCGGATCGCCGCCGACGTCGATCGCGACCGTGCGCAGTTGCTCGGCGTGCAGCCCAACCAGGTCTACGACGCGCTCGGCACCTATCTCGGGTCGACCTACGTCAACGACTTCAACCTGCTCGGTCGCACCTTCCGCGTCACGGCGCAGGCCGAGCCGACCGCTCGGGCCGACCGTTCGGACATCGCTCGACTGCAGGTCCGCTCGTCGAGTGGAGCCATGGTCCCGTTGTCGGCCGTCGCCAGCCTGCGCGATGACAGCGGCCCGGTACGCGTGGTCCGCTACAATATGTTCCCGGCCGTCGAACTGCAGGGGCAGGCGGCGCCCGGCGTGTCGTCCGGCGCGGCACTGGGAGCGATGGAGCAGCTGGCCGAGCAGCGGCTCCCACCCGGCATGACCTTCGAATGGACCACCTTGGCGTTCCAGCAAAAGGCGGCCGGCAGCAGCGCAACGCTCGTGTTCCTGCTCGCCGTGGTGTTCGTCTTCCTGGTGTTGGCCGCGCAATATGAGGCGCTCACCCTGCCGCTCGCAGTGATCCTGATCGTTCCGATGTGCATCCTGGCGGCGCTGGTTGGGGTCAACCTGCGAGGCATGGACAACAACATTCTGACGCAGATCGGATTGGTAGTGCTGGTTGCGCTGGCCGCCAAGAACGCGATCCTGATCGTCGAGTTCGCCAAGCAAGCGGAGGACGAGGGCATGAACCGCTTCGACGCCGCCGTGCACGCGGCCGGATCGCGCTTGCGGCCGATCCTGATGACCAGCTTCGCCTTCATCTTCGGCGTCATCCCACTGGCCATCGCGACCGGTCCGGGAGCCGAGATGCGCCAATCGCTAGGCACTGCGGTCGGCTTCGGGATGCTCGGGGTGACGATCTTCGGGCTGATCTTCACTCCGATCTTCTACGTCCTCACCCGCGGTCTGACCCGGTTCATGCCGGGCCGGCGGGAGCGTGAACCGGAGCTGCCGTTGCAAGCCGCTGGAGAAGCCTCGTGAGCCTGCGTACCATCGTCTCGGCGAGCAGCTTTGCCGCGCTCGCCGCCTGCGCCACGGTCGGCCCCAACTACCGCGCACCGACCGCGGAAGCGTCGGCCCAGGCGCCCTTTGTCGAGACCGCCGGCGGCGCCTATGTCGCGGCGGAGCCGGTGGGCCGCTGGTGGAGCCTGTACCGCGACCCGCTGCTGGACAGCCTGGTTGCGCAGGCGCTCGCCGCCAACACCGACTTGCGGGTCGCCAGCGCCAACCTGCAGCGGGCGAGAGCATTGCTGCGGGAGACCCGGACCGACCAGCTGCCGTCCACCACGACCAGTGCCGGCGCGATCTATGGCCGTGAGTCCGGGGCAGCGGTCGGCCTGAGCGAACCGCTGCCCAACAGCCAATTCTACGATGTCGGGCTCGATGTCGGTTACCAGCTCGACCTGTTCGGCAGCCTACGCCGGGCAACCCAAGCGAGCCGCGCGGATGTCGGGGCCGCGGCAGCGGCGCTCGATCTTGCCCGGATCACCGTGGCGGCGGAAACGACCCGCGCCTATGCCGATGCCTGTAACGCCGGTGCGCAGCTGACGGTCGCGCAGCGCAGCGCGGCAGTGCAGCAGCAGACCTTCGATCTCACGCGCCGCCAGGTGGAAGGCGGCCGCGGGACCGGGTTCGAGACCGGGCAAGCCGGCGCACTGCTGGAGCAGACTCGTTCGGCGATCCCCGTGTTCGAAGGCGACCGCCGCGCCGCCCTGTACCGGCTGGCTGTGCTGACCGGCCGTCCTCCCGCCGAGTTCCCGGTTACGGTGGCAAGTTGCGTCACCCCGCCGCTGGTGACCTCTGCGATTCCGGTCGGCGACGGCGCGGGCCTGCTCCGCCGCCGTCCCGATGTCCGGGAGGCTGAGCGCAACCTGGCTGCAGCGACCGCTCGAATTGGGGTCGCGACGGCTGAGCTCTATCCAGACATCCGGATCGGCGCTTCGCTTGGGTCGAGCGCGGACTCCTTGGGCGGTTTGGTGTCCAGCGCCGGACCGCGTTTCAGCCTTGGGCCGCTGCTGTCGTGGAGCTTTCCGAACCGACGCGCCGCACGGGCCCGCATTGCCCAGGCGAACGCCGCATCGGCGGCCGCGCTGGCCCGCTTCGACGGG
This sequence comes from uncultured Sphingomonas sp., assembly GCA_902806295.1. Classification (GTDB taxonomy): domain Bacteria; phylum Pseudomonadota; class Alphaproteobacteria; order Sphingomonadales; family Sphingomonadaceae; genus Sphingomicrobium. The sequence continues at coordinate 4,025 of CADCWB010000040.1, forward strand.
ACGTGGCTGACGGCCTTGCAGGAGACCGAGACCAGCCTCGCCCGGTACACCACCCGTCAGCAGCAGGTCGCAGCTCTGCGACGCGCGCGCGTGAACGGCAACGAAGCCGCCCGCATCGCCCGCCTACGTTATCGGGCAGGACGTGAAAGCTTCCAGATCGTGCTCGATGCAGAGCGTTCGCTTGCCCAGACGGAAACGCAGCTTGCTCAAGCCGAGGCGCAGCTGTCGACCGACCTGGTCACATTGTTCCTCGCGCTTGGAGGTGGTTGGTCAGCCTAGACTGGCAGGCTGACTTTCACCTCCAGCGGTGTGAAGTGTACAGAGGCAGGCGGCTTTACATCTCTAGGTCGTGGTTCGGCTGAGCAGATTGCCCTCTCGGCAAGATGAAGATCAACGGCTTTAGTCAGCGTGGGCCGCGCATACTGTCAAAATTGGTCGCTGCCCTAGGTCAACACAGCTAGCCGTCCTTGCGACCGGGCTCGCCATGCTCATAGCCGACTGTCGTCCATCTGGCCGGGACCACCGGAAGAGGTTGTGCCATGATGGCACCAGTTGTCGTTAATTTAATGCGTCCGCGCTTCGTTGACTCGACCTAGAAGGGATATGCTGTACCTTTCGCGCCGACTAGGGGAGAAACGTTGTGCGAGCCGTCACCTTCTTGGGCGCCATGTCATTGGCCTTTGCCGCAGCACCAGCGAACGCTGCTTATGTGATCTCGATCAACAATGTCTTTGCGCAAGGTACGCTGACCACCGCGCTGGCCGATTTCTCGTGCGGCCTGTCCTGCCCGAGTTCGCGTGAGTTTTATACCACCTCCGTCAACGGTGTGCTCAGCGGCGAGGTCACTTCCCTGAGCGGGATACTGACCCTGACCGGGCAGGATCGCTCTCGCAGCGCTTTCACCGTAGTGCTCGACTTCTCGGGCGGCATTTTTAGCTCCTCCAGCTTGACTGGATTTCAGTCGCTCAATGCGCCGTGCACGATCTTTCCTTGCACGTTCCGCGACACGACCTTCGACGCGAGAAGCTTTGCGGTAACGGTGAGAGACACGAACACCGGTGCGTCCACCGTCCTCGCGCCCGTTCCGGAGCCGGCCACCTGGGCGATGATGCTGGTCGGGTTTGCCGCTATCGGCTGGTCGCTAAGATCAGCGCGGCGAGCTAAGCCCCGGCTTGCCGGAGCCTGACGACCCGGAATCAGGTCGTCGAAATAGCAGCAAGAAGGAACCGGCCCGCCCGGGAGGGGCGAACGGGCAGGCCGGCTCCCCTTCCCGGATCAACCGGGAAGAGACACGGCGTTGGTGACGTGAATGACCCCATTCGACTGCATCACGTCGGCCTGAGTGACCGTGGCGACGCCACCCTTGGCATCCACCAGCACCACCGAGTTTCCCTGCATGCGGGCGGTCAGCGTTCCGCCTGAGGCAGTGGTCAACTTGGCCGACCCGCCGCC
>CADCWB010000041.1 GCA_902806295.1 uncultured Sphingomonas sp.
ACTGCCGTTGGGCCGTCGCGGGGCGCAATCCTCCAGTCTGCCGGCTCGCAAGCGATCCAGGGCATGCAGGTGGTGCCGGTCACCAACCAGATCGCACAGCTGGCATCGACGACCGAGCCGACCCAGAACTTCGCGGAGGCGCTTGGTGACGCGACCCCGGTCGGCACCGTCGTCGGGGTAGGCGATGCCGTTGAGATATCGATCTGGGAGGCGCCGCCGGCGGTGCTGTTTGCATCCGGTGTGATCGACACCAGGATCGGCAGCACTCCGCAAGGCAGCCGCCCGGGAAGCTTGCCTGAAACGATCGTGGGTCCGGCCGGAACTATCACTGTGCCGTTTGCGGGGCAGATCCCGGCTGCAGGTCGCTCGCTGCGTCAAATCGAGCAGTCGATCGTTGCGCGCTTGCGCGGCAAGGCCAACCAGCCGCAGGCGATCGTTCGCCTGGCTCGGAACGCCACGGCTAACGTGTCGGTGGTTGGCGAGGTTGCCGAAGCTGGCCGAGTACCCCTCAGCCCCAAGGGCGAGCGGCTGCTCGATGTCATCGCTCAGGCCGGTGGCACGCGCCAGGCGGTCGATCGCATGACCGTGCAGGTCACCCGCGGGGAGCGGGTCGTCACCATGCCGCTGCAGGCGGTTCTCAGCGATCCGCGGCAGAACATCATTCTCCAGCGCGACGATGTGGTGACGGCTCTTTACCAGCCGAACAGCTTCACCGTCCTTGGCGCGGCCGGAAAGAATGAGGAAGTACGCTTCGAAGGCGTTGGGCTTACCCTGGCGCAGGCGCTTGGCCGCATCGGCGGGCTGCAGGACATGCGAGCGGATCCCAAGGGCGTGTTCGTCTTCCGGTGGGAGCCTGCCGCTCGGCTGCGCCAGTTCGGACTGCCTGAAAACACGTCCGCCAATGCTCTGGTGCCAGTGGTGTACCAAGCGGACCTGCGGGCACCGCCGACCTATTTCGCGGCGCAGAACTTCCGCATGAAGAATGGTGACGTGCTGTTTATCTCCAATTCTCCAGCCGCGGATTTCCAGCGCTTCGTGAACATTCTCGCGTCCTCGGTTCTGCCGGCCGTTTCGGTGACCAACAGCATCCGCACTCCGTAGATCGGCGCTCGCTTGGCCAACGACCGACCCTTATTGCTCGACGTCAGCCGCCTGATCTGGCGTCGGTGGGCAGGGAGGCTGCCGACCGGTATCGACCGGGTATGCTTGGCCTATCTGGACCATTACCGAACCGCGGCCCAGGCCCTGGTGCAACGCGGGCGCTTTCAGCGCATCCTTTCCGCTGACACGTCGGATCGCCTGTTCGACCTGCTCGCGGCCCCGGGTCCGTCTTTCCGCTCAGAGTTCGGGCGGCTGCTCGGCCGCGGCATGCTCCGCGAACTCACCGGCTCGCCGGGGCGCGGTCGCCTGTACCTGAACATCGGCCACACCGGCCTGCAGAGCACGCACTTCCGTCGCTGGGCAGCCACTTCCGACGTCAAGCCGGTCTATTTCGTCCACGACCTCATCCCGATCACGCACCCAGAGTTCTGCCGTCCCGGCGAAGCCGAGAGCCATCGCAACCGCATGGAGACCGTGCTGAGGACGGGGGCTGGGGTGATCGCCAACAGCCAAGCCACCTTGAGCAGCCTCAAGGCATTCGCAAGCGAGCTCGATATACCTCACCCGCCCGGCACAGCAGCTTTGCTTGGCGCCGACTTCGGAGCGCCGGCATACCAAGTCGCGCATGAGCCAGCTGGGCCGCCGACCTTTGTCGTGCTGGGCACCATCGAGGCCCGCAAGAACCATCTTCTGCTGCTGCATACCTGGACCCGCTTGGCTCGCGAGATGAGGTCCAGCACGCCCCGGCTGCTCATCATCGGGCAACGCGGATGGGAGTGCGAGCAGACGTTCGACCTGCTCGATCGAAGCGAGGCCTTGCGAGGCTCGGTGGTGGAGCTTGGACGCTGCAGCGACGCGGAGCTAAGCCACCATCTCCGCAGCGCGCGAGCCCTGCTGCTCCCGACCCTAACCGAAGGCTATGGGCTGCCGCTGGTGGAAGCGCTGGGAATGGGAACGCCAGTCATTGCCAGCGACCTTCCTGTCTTTCGGGAGATCGGCGGGTCCATTCCGGATTACCTCGATCCGCTCGACGGGCCTGGCTGGCGGAGCGCGATCCTGAACTACGCGCAACCGGTCAGCGCCGCCCGTCAGGCACAGCTCGAGCGCATGGCGTCCTTCAGGCCTCCCTCGTGGGCAGCGCATTTCGCCAGCGTCGACGACTGGTTGGCGGGACTGCCCTCACGTCGGGGCGCGCGCTCCAGCAGCTTCTCCGTCATAGAGGCCACCAGCGTCGTGACCGCGGACTCGCTCGCCAGCCCCCCACGGATCAGGCACTCGCGCAGCAGCACGCGCCGAAAGGCTTCATAAAGGCCGGGCTCGGGCGGCGGCGGGTCGATCCAGAAGTCATCTACGTGACCATCGAACACCAGCCCCGGCACCTTGTAGATCGCTTCACCCAGAACACAGACGGGGGTGTCCACTTGCAACGCAAGCGTGGCGGAAGTGCTGTTGACGCAGATCATGCCGGCCGTCTCGGCAGCGAGTTCTTCAAGGTCGCCGCCGTCGGCATAGTGGACCCGGTCGGCGATCCCCAGCTTGCGCGCGCGGCGACGTACGAACCCCTTCCAATTGAAAAACGAGCAGTCCAGCGGGTGCGTCTTGACCAACAGATGCGCGTCCGGCGGCGCATGGGCGGCAAAGCTTTCGAGAACATAGTCTGCTGCCGCGGGCATGGTCGGAAAGGGGGAGTGCGATCGGATCTGGTAGTCGCCCGACAATTGCAGGGGCAGCAGGAAAAAGCGCTTCCGGCTCAGGTCGGCGACGACTCGTTCGGCGGCCCGCTCACGCGCGCGGCCAACCGCGTATTTCCAAATCCAGCCAAGACCCTCGACCACCGGCAGTACCGAGCGATGAGTCCGATAATGCGGGTAGGCGAGGGCTCCCATGTGAACCGCCGTATAGTGCCTGGTCGCGTCTCGCGCCCGTCGCCGAAAGCTGGCGGTTACCGGCGGCAGTGCATCGTCGTCGGGCAACCCTCGCGCCTGCTCGAGAAACCAGTTCTTCTCCCGCTGCAATCGCGAGTGAGCGTTAACCCCCTCCAGTTCGAAGGTCATCCAATGCGGGCGAAGGTAGCCCTCCTCAAGCACGTGGGTGCGGATGCCGCGCATGGAGGCGATCCGCCGCGCAACCACATGGAACGGCCGGCAATCGCCGAACAGCAGAATGTCGGTGATCTTTTCCTGCCGCAGGAAGCGATCGACGAACACCGGCCAATCGGTGAACCGTTGGCGGAAATCGACCGCCTTGTCAGGCCAATCCGCGCGGTCTCCGCCGCAAATGTTGATACGATGAACGGTGACGTCCCGCTCTCGCAGGACAGCCGCCAAGCGATGGAACAGCGGTCCGGGCGGGCCCTGCAGAAACAGGAAGGAACGCCGGTCGGCCGGCAAGTCATGCGGGCTCATGCGACCAGCCTCCGCAGCCCGCGACGCAGCTTGCCTTGCAGCCGGCGCGAGGCGACCAGCAACCCGGTCGAATTTGGCTGAGCGGCGCATAGCCGCTCCACTACGATCTCGGCCGGACACGGCAGACCTGTCAGCGGGTCGAGATAGCGCGGATAGAGCAGCAGGGTCGCGGCAACCAACTCGTCCAGGCTGAGCCGCCGGGTGCGACGGGCAGGGACCGGTCCTCGGTCGATCGTCAGCCCCCAGCCGGCGTAGAACGGAACGCCATGAACGGTCACGGCCTTGCCGCGGAGCAATGCCTCGAAGCCAGACAATGACGAATTCACATGAACCCCGTCGACCATGTCGAGCAAAGCCGCGATCGGCTGGTCGGCCGCCACCTGGTCGGCCAGCTGTGCTGTCGCGGATGCAGCGATCGCTCCCGTGCGATGGCCAGCTTCGACATCCGGGTGCGGCTTGTAGATGATATGAGCATCCGGCGCGTCCGCGCGTGCGCGCTGTAGCACTTCCAGATTGGTGAGGCCCAGGCCCCCGGTCAGAACCGACCGGTCGTCCTCGACCTGGCCGGTGACCAGAAGGGTGCAACGACCTCCCGCAGGCCGTTCCAACGGTGGGGCGCCGCGCTCATACTTGCCCAGCCCAGCGACGACGATTGTCTCCCGCAGTCGCTTGGCCCGCGCGAGCAGCGCGCTGTCGAAGCGGCCAGTCTCAAGCAGTCCTTCCAACTCACTGGGCGCCTGGTGATCGAAATAGGCGCCAAGTCGATCCGCCACGATCGACAGCGGCGGAACGCAATCCGCACCGAGCCCGGCGGAGCGGAGGAAGCCATCTTCCACGTCGATCAGCGGCACGCCTCGCCGCTCGAGCCGGCGGATCGTGGCCGGCGCAGCCTTGACCCGCCAGACCGCCACCGCTTGCCCCGGCGCCGGGGAGGCGGGCTCCTTAAATTCGACCTGATCACCCCCGCCCCATAGCAACGGCGCGACATGAGCCTGCTTCCAAAAGGCGAACCCGACTGCGGCTCCAATGGAACGATTGGCATCGATCAGACGGCGCCAATGCCCGCTCAGCTCGATCAGCTCGGACAGCTCCATCGGCTTGCCGCTAAATGGGTTCACCACCGCACTCGGCAGGCGCACGGCCAGCGGGTCGGTTAGACCGGCCTCGACCGGGACTGGCTCGCCGCCGCTCCTGAACAGCGGCACCTGCAAGAGGGCCGCGACGATCGCTGCCTCGCTATTCGGATCCCCGACGAACGCTGTTGCGCCAGCCAACATGTGCCACGGGTCGAACTCGTCCACCCCGGTGTCCCACCGCACGATCGGTTCAGTAACATTCTGCCCCGGTGCTTCGGATGCCTCCACGAGGAGATATCGGTCAGGCAGGGTCGGCTGGGCGCCCCAATAGGTTCCCCCAACTCGCTGCGCCCGCAACAGCTCGATGCACTTGGCCGCGGTGTCGCTCGGCAGTGCACTCGCGCCCGCCACGGATTGTAATGTCCGCACCTTCGCTCCGGGGAACGGCGGAACGCGTAGGAAAGGCAAGGCCCTTTGCGGCTTCATGGCGAGCCATCGTGATCGACCGACGCAGCGACCCCCATCACGCGCCGCAGCAGCGTCTCAAGCTGGTCCAGGGGAACGGCGTTCGGCCCGTCGGACAAGGCCTCGTCAGGACGAGGGTGCGTTTCCATGAACAATCCTTCGACTCCCACGGCCGCAGCTGCGCGGGCGAGCGGTTCGACAAACTCGCGTTGCCCTCCGGACCGGTCGCCCAAGGCTCCAGGCTGCTGCACGCTATGGGTGGCATCGAACACCACCGGGCACCCGGTCTCACGCAGCTGCACAAGTCCGCGCATGTCCACGACCAGATTATTGTAGCCGAAACTGCTGCCGCGCTCGCACACCAGGATGTTGTCCGGATCGACGCCCGTCCGCTCCGCGGCGGTCCGCGCCTTGTTCACCACCGCCTTCATGTCGGCCGGCGCCATGAATTGCGCCTTCTTGATATTGACCGGACGGCCGCTGGCCGCCGCGGCGTCGATCAGGTCCGTCTGGCGGGCCAGGAAAGCCGGCGTCTGCAGCACGTCCACGACGCCCGCCACCAGCGGCACCTGGGCCGGGTCGTGGATGTCGGTCAGGATCGGCAATCCCGTCTGTGAGCGAACCTCCTCCAGCATTCGCAAGCCTTCGTTGATACCTGGCCCCCGGAAGGAGGAGGTGGAGGTTCGGTTGGCCTTGTCGAAGCTGGCCTTGAACACGACGAACAGCCCAAGCTGATCCCGAATGCCGCACAAGCGCTCCGCGATCTCCAGGCACAGATCCTGGCTTTCGGCGACGCAAGGACCTGAAATCAGGAACGGCCGCGAGCAGCTGAGCGGATGACCGAGCAGCTTCATGCCGGCTCGGGAGCCGGGGATCGCCGCTCCAACTCAGCCTCGATGGGTGCAAGATCATGGGGGTTGTTCAGCTCTGCCATCAGTCCCTCTGGTGCCGGGCAGGGGACGATCCCGACCGCCACGCCTTGATCCAGGAAGCGCAGCTGTTCCAGCCCTTCGCTCAGTTCAAGGTTCGACGCGGGCGCTTGGGCATAAGCCGTCAAGGCCGCCCGTCGATACGCATAAACCCCGATGTGAAGCTGAACCGCGGCCGCCTGCTCGCCTTGGGCGAAGGGGATGACTTCCTTCGAGAAGTAAAGGGCATGGCCTTGGCGACTGCCGACGACGGTGGTCCCCCCAACTCGTCCGGCGGCTCGGTCGTCCAGCAAGTGCCGCCGGGTTTCCTCGGTGCAGCGTACCACCGGTGTCGCCACTGCCAGTCCCGGCTCGTCGTGCATGCGCTGCAACAGCGCCGCCACCATCGACGGGGGAGTCAGCGGCGCGTCGCCTTGAAAGTTCACGATCACGGCGGCGTCAGTCCGGAGCTGGTCCAACGCCGCGGCGCAACGCTCCGTGCCGTTGGCGCACTCGGGCGGGGTCATGATTGCCGTTCCGCCGAAGCGGGTAACCTCTTCGGCAATGCGTCGGTCGTCGGTCGCGACGCAAAGCTGCTCCACGCCCGGCACGGCGCGGGCCGCCAGCCAGCTCCATTCGATCAAGGTCCGCGTCTGCCCGCCAGCGCCGCGCAGTCGGGCGAGCGGCTTGCCAGGATAGCGGGTCGAACCGAACCGGGCCGGGATGATAATGCAGCAGGGCGGATAGCCCTGCCTCGGCAGCTCAGGCATGTCGCAAGCGGGTCAGGTCGTGAATATGAATCAACCCGACCGGCCGGTCCGGCGCATCATGAGCGGTCACGAACAAGGCCGTGATCCGATACTCCTCAAGTATCGCCAGCGCGTCTTCGCACAATGTGCCTTCCTGCACGACCTTCGGGTCCGGGGTCATCACGTCTCCAGCGGTCCCGTGGAGCAGGTCGTCGGCATGTCGCCGCAGGTCGCCGTCCGTGACGACGCCGATCAGCGCACCGTCCTTGATGACGCCGGCGATCCCGTAGCTCTTGCGGGTCATCTCGATGATGGCTTCGGCCATCGGCGTCTCGGGCGCGACCAGCGGTAGATTGCTTCCGGAGTGCATCAGGGCCTGGACCGGCTGGAGCCGGCCCCCGATGCTCCCGCCCGGATGGAGTAGGCGCATCCCCTCTCGGGTCTGTCCGCGTACCCGCATGGCGGCGATCGCCAAGGCGTCGCCCAGCGCCAGCATCAAGGTCGTCGACGTGGTCGGGGCGATGTTCACCGGGCATGCCTCGCGGGCTTGCGGCAGGATCAGCCGAACCGCTGCCGACCGCATCAGGGGCGAGGTCCGCTGCGATGCGACGGCAATGATCGGGCAGCCGATGGCTTCGGCATGCTCGACCACCGCCCGCAATTCAGGAGTGGTGCCCGAGTTGGACAGGATCAGCAGCAGGTCGCCGCGAATGATCATGCCAAGGTCGCCATGTGCCGCCTCGGCTGGGTGAACGAACAGCGCCGGCGTGCCGGTCGAGGCCAGGGTCGCGGCGATCTTGCGGCCGATATGCCCTGACTTGCCCATGCCACTTACGATCACGCGCTGCTTGGTCGCCGCCAGCAACTGCACGGCTCGCGAGAAGTCGTCATCCAATGTATCGACCAGTTGTCCGAGCGCCCTGGCTTCGGTCGCGATCACCTCGCGCCCGATCGCCAGAATGGACTCAAGTTCCCGATCGATCGGTACGGTGGCTACGGCAGTCATGAAACCCCACTCTCACGGCAGGCTTACCGAAAAAGCGCTCGTTTTCCAACAGCAAAGCCGCCGTCGTGCCTTGCGCCGCAAAGGATCTGTAAGGAGTTGGCCTTGGAGCACCCTGGTGCGTGCTATCGGTATATCGAAGCTTACCCCGAGGTGCCTACACGTTCAGCGTCGCGCTGAGGAGTTCAGCGCTAGCAAAGCTAGTCGTGCAGCATCCAGCTGAGCGTCTCCTCCAGCGGAATGGAGAGCAAGGAGCCGATGACGGATTCAACCCGGGCGTTGGATCCACAGAGCGAGCGCACCTCGTTGCTGCGCACAAACGCGGGATTGACCCTGATGGCGAG
>CADCWB010000042.1 GCA_902806295.1 uncultured Sphingomonas sp.
CATCTTCCGGCGTCACGAACACCAGCGTGTCGTCGGGGGTCTTCATCGCGTTGGTGAAGCCTTGCCCGAACCACTCCCGCGCATGCTGCAAGTCGCCCTTGGCCACCCAATAATTCTTCTTGGTGCCGATGCCGACATCAAGCTCGAACGCATGGTCGCCGATCTGCTCCTTGGTGAAGGCGATTTGCCGCTCGCTGCGCGCTTCCAGCCAGCGCAGGAAGGGGGTCCGCACCGCCGACGAATAGAAGCCGGTCGGCGAGAACTTGTGGAGGAGCACGTCGCCCTCCTCCAGGGTCATCAGCCGCGCCTTCCACTCGGGCGGAATCGGGCTTTCCTGGGTCAGCAAGGGCCGGGTGCCGAACTGAAACATGATCGATCCCAGTTCGGGATTGTCGATCCAATCCTCCCACTCGTCGAGCCGCCACACACCGCCGGCCATGACGATCGGGACGGTATCGGGAATGCCGCCCTCGCGCATGACCGCGCGCAGCTCGGCAACTCGGGGGTAAGGATCCTGCGGTGCTCGCGGGTCCTCGGCGTTGGACAGACCGTTGTGCCCGCCCGCCAACCACGGGTCCTCATAGACGACCGCGCTCAGATAGTCGGCCGCCTTGCTATACGCCCGCTTCCACAGGGCGCGGAACGCCCGGCCCGAGCTGACGATCGGCAAGTAGGAGACGCCGTAAGACGCGGCGATCTCGCTTAATTTGTACGGCATCCCCGCGCCGCAGGTGACGCCCGCGACCAGCCCCTTGGTCCGCTCCAGCACCCCATGCAGGATGCGCTGGGCGCCGCCCATTTCCCACAGCACGTTGATGTTGATCGCGCCCTTGCCGGACGCCATTTCGTGCGCCTTGCGAACCTGCGCCACCGCGCCCTCGATGGCGAAGTGAATCAGCTCCTCGTGCCGCTCGCGGCGAGTCATGCCGTTGTACACCTGCGGCACGATCCGACCCTCGGGATCGTAGCTGTCGGCGTTGACGGCGCTGACGGTGCCGATCCCGCCAGCAGCTGCCCAGGCACCGGAACTCGCGTGATTGGTGGCGCTGACGCCCTTGCCGCCTTCGACCAGCGGAAAGACCTCATGGCCGCGATAGAGGATGGGCTGCAGGCCCTTGAACAACGCCTATCTCCTGAACGATCTAGCGGGCGCTATACAGGCGCCTCCGCGCATTGCGCTAGTAAAACGAAAAGGCCGCGGGATCGCTCCCGCGGCCTTCGATTGAGCCGGCTGCCGCAATCAGCGGCGGCAGCTGCCCTTATCGATCTGGTTGCCGACCACCGCGCCCAGCGCACCGCCGATCAGCGCTCCGACCGTGCCGTTGCCACGGCTACGGCGCCCGTAATAATCGTAGCCGCGACGCCCCTTGCTCACCTGGCTACCGATCACTGCGCCCGCCACACCGCCGACGATAGTTCCGGTCGTGCCGTTGCAGCGCTGGCCGTAGTAGTCGCCGCCGTAATAGCGGCTGCCGTAGCCGCTGTTGGGGTAGTAGCCACGATTGTAGCCGCCGCCATAGTAGCCGTTCCCACCATAGTAGCCGCCACCGCCGTAGTAGGGCGAAGGCGCCGGATAATATTGCGCATTGGCTGCGGTTGGGGCGACAAGGGCTGCACCGGCAACGCTGGCTGCGATCAAAGCTTTCTTGAACATGGTGTCACTCCTAATCTCGACTGTGACGCCAATCTGCGCGCGACGCACTGTCGAAGCGCTGAATGCCTTGTTTCAGCTAGCGACAGCTTCCAGCGCGAAGTCCAAACCGATATCGACGGCCGGCGCTGACTGAGTGACCCGCCCGACCGAGACATAGGTGACCCCCGTTTCCGCGATGCCCCTGATGGTGTCGAGGATCACTCCTCCGGAAGCTTCCGTTGGCACTCGCCCCGCAACCAGCGCTATTGCTTCGCGCAGCACCGCCGGCGGCATGTTGTCGAGCAACAGCCGCTCCGCTCCCGCGGCCAGCGCCGGCTCGATCTGCTCGATCCGGTCCACTTCCACTTGGATCTGCAAGCCGGTGTTCGCGTCTCGCGCCCGGCGCACGGCTTGGGCCACCCCGCCGTTTACCGCCACGTGATTGTCCTTGATCAGCACGCCGTCGTCCAGGCGCATGCGATGGTTCTGCGCTCCCCCCATCCGCGCTGCATATTTGTCCAGCAGCCGCAGGCCAGGCAGCGTCTTGCGCGTGTCAAGCAGGATCGCTCCCGTCCCGGCGATCGCCTGCACGTAACGCCGCGTCAAGGTCGCAATTCCGGATAGATGCTGCAGCGTGTTGAGCGCGGATCGCTCGGCAGTCAGCATCGCTCGGGCATGGCCTGACAAGCGCATCAGCACCGTCCCAGCCTCAACCTGGTCCCCGTCGCGAACCGGCATGTCGATCCGTACCTCGGCGTTCAGCGCACGAAAGAACGCGGCCCCGAGGTCCAGTCCCGCAACCACGATCGGCTCGCGGCAGTTCATCGTCGCTGAGAAACGCGCGTCCGGATCGATCGTGGCGGCGGAGGTGACGTCCCCACCCGAGCCCATGTCCTCCGCCAGCACTCGGCGGATGAAGTCTGCGGCGTCGAATTCGGGCAAGCTCATGCCACGCCGTTAAGCCGCCGGATGCCCGCTCACAAGCTTAGGCCGGGCTGGCCGCTTCGGCGGCAACCTGGCTCTGCTGCTTCCACCCGTCGGTCCCCTTGCGGAACTGGGTTGGCACAGCCGGCTCGAACCGCTCCCCCGCCCAGCGCATCAACGCCACCGTGACCGTGTCGCCGTCCACCTCGATGATGTTAAAGCTCTGTTCTTCCTCTCGCGTGCGGACTGAAGTGGCGGTCCCGGCCTGGACCACCAGCGCTCCGCCGGCCCGAGTCACCAAGTCTCGAGCATGGTAAGTGGACGCGCGGTGGTTATGTCCCGCCAGAAGCAGGTCGACCCCGATTTCGTTGACCGCGTCCAGCGCCAACTCCTGCCGGCCGATCGCTTCGCCCAACTCGCCGCCGTCGTTCACCGGCAGCGCGAACAGCGGGTGATGGGTCACCAGGATGCGGGCATGCCCCGCCGGGACCTTGCTGAAGATGTCGCGGATATGGTCGATCTGTTCGCGATTGATCCGCCCGTCCTTGATGGTCAGCGAACGCGCCGTGTTGTTCCCCAGCACCGCGGCTCCGGGCAGCTGGTGAAACGGGCAAAGCGTATCGTCCACGAACCGGCGGTAGCGGGTCAGGGGCGACAAAAAGCGCCGCAGCACGTCATATAGCGGCACATCATGGTTGCCCGGCACCGCCAGCACTTCGTGCCCGGCGTCCCGCAGCCGCTGCAGGAACGCGCACGCCTCCTGGAACTGCTCGGTTCTGGCGCGCTGGGTGAAGTCGCCGCTGATGATCACCAGATCGGCGG
>CADCWB010000043.1 GCA_902806295.1 uncultured Sphingomonas sp.
ATGAGCAGGGCCGGACGGTCTACGACTACAACGCCCGCTGCTGACGGGATCGGGCCTACTCGTCCTCGTCGTCCTCATAGCCGATCAGGTTTAGCTCCCGCGCCTTGATCTGGTGGAGCATGCACCAGTGCATCAGCGCATCCTCACGGCCGTGGGTGATCCACACTTCCTTGGGCGCGACCTCGCGAATGGTGTCGATCAGTTCGCTCCAATCGGCATGATCGGAGATCATCAGCGGCAGCTCGACGTTGCGCTGACGGGCGCGCTGGCGAATGCGCATCCAGCCTGAAGCCATGGCGGTAATCGGATCGGGCAGTCGCCGCGACCAGCGATCATTGAGCGCACCGGGCGGGCAGAGAATCAGCTTGCCCCTAAGCTCCTCTTTCTTAGCTCCCGTGGCAGGTCGCAACTCGCCAAGGTCGATGCCCCAATCCTCATACAGGCGGTTCAGCCGCTCCAGCGCGCCGTGAACGTAGATCGGCTCGTCGTGCCCGCGCCGCCGGGCCTCGGTGATCACGCGCTGGGCCTTGCCCAACGCATAGGCGCCGACCAGCACGCACCGCTCAGGATTATCATGCAACCGAGCGAGCAGCCGGTCGATCTCCCCACCCGTGTCCGGATGGTGGAATACCGGCAGGCCAAAGGTCGCCTCCGTGATGAAGATGTCGCACTTGACGGGTAGAAACGGCTCGCAGGTCGGATCGGCACGGCGCTTGTAGTCGCCCGACACCACCACCCGCTCGCCGCCCCAGTCTAGGATGATCTGCGCGGAGCCGAGCACATGGCCGGCCGGCACGAAACTGACCTCCACCTCGCCGACCGTGACACTCTGGCCGTACTCGACGGGACAGCCGTTCTGGTTGCCATAGCGCACGCCCATGATGTCCAGCGTCGCGGGAGTGGCCCACACTGTTCCATGCCCGCCCCGAGCATGGTCCGCGTGGCCGTGGGTGACCAGCGCCCGCTCCTTCGGCTGTGAGGGGTCGACCCACGCATCGGCCGGGCGAACATAGATGCCTTCGGGAAAAGGCTCGATCCAGGAACCGAGGCGGGCCACGAGCACTTAAGAACCGAACGGCGGGACGGTTCCGCCCGCGAAACGGAGAACAGCGCATGGCCGAGGGCAGCGACGTCAATTATTGGAACCTGGTCATCATCGGCATCTTCATCGTCGGCGCGATCATGCTGTGGGCGATCGTCCGCAACAAGAAGGACAAGGTCGACCCGAACATCACCGAGCGCGGCACCCGCGAGGTTTACGAGGAAGAGCAGCGCATGCACCAGAACGATCGAAACAGCGGCCTCTGAGCGGACCTGATCTCCCCTCAGTCGTTGCCGACTGGTTCGCAGGGCGCGGCTGGCAGCCGCGCCGCCACCAGCTTGAGATGCTGGATCGCGCCCGCACCGGCCGCCACGCGTTGCTGGTGGCAGCCACCGGCGCGGGCAAGACGCTGGCCGGCTTCCTGCCGACCATTTGCGATCTGGCGGAGCAACCCGCGGAAGGGCTGCACACCCTCTACATTTCGCCCCTGAAAGCGCTGGCGGTCGATGTCCAGCGCAACCTGCTTACCCCGATCGAGGAAATGGGTCTCCCGATCCGGGTTGAGACCCGCACCGGCGATACGCCGTCGGACCGGAAGGCGCGCCAGCGCGCCCGCCCGCCGCAGGTACTGCTGACCACGCCGGAGTCCTTGAGCCTGCTGCTGAGCTATCCCGACAGCTTCACGATGTTCGCCGGCCTGAAGACCATCGTATTGGATGAGATCCATGCCTTCGCCCGCGACAAGCGCGGCGACCTGCTTAGCCTTTCGCTGGCGCGGCTGCAGGCGATCGCGCCCGACCTTCGCCGAGTTGGCCTCAGCGCCACCGTCGCCGACCCGGATGCCTACCGCGGCTGGCTCGCACCCGACGCCGACGAGGAGTTGGTAGATCTGGTCATCGGCGATCCGGGCGCCGAGCCGAACCTGGACATCCTCATCCCCGAGGGCCGTGTGCCTTGGTCTGGCCACTCCGGCCGCTATGCCGCCCGCCAAGTGATGGAGCAGATCGAGCGCCACAAGACCACCTTGGTCTTCTGCAATACCCGCAGCTTGGCCGAGCTGATCTTTCAGGACTTGTGGAAGGTAAACGACCAGAGCCTGCCGATCGGCGTTCACCACGGCAGCCTGGCGCTGGAGGCCCGGCGCAAGGTCGAGGCCGCGATGGCCGACGGGCGCTTGCGGGCGCTGGTCTGCACCTCCAGCCTGGACCTCGGTATCGACTGGGGCAACGTCGAGCTGGTCATCCAAATGGGCGCGCCCAAGGGCAGCTCCCGCTTGCTGCAGCGCATCGGCCGCGCCAACCACCGGCTGGACGAGCCGAGTCACGGCACCATCGTGCCCGGCAATCGCTTCGAATATCTCGAGGCGCGTGCCGCCCTCGACGCGGTGGACGCGGGCGAGCTCTACCCGGAGATCTTCCGGCCAGGTACTCTGGACACATTGGCCCAGCATATCCTCGCTTGCGCCTGCGCTGCTCCGTTCGAGCAAGGCGAGTTGCTGCGCGAGATCCGCTCGGCCGCTCCTTACGCCGGGCTTCCCGACGAGACGTTCGACCGCGTCCTCCAATATATCGCCACCGGCGGCTATGCCTTGCGCGCCTACGACAAGTTCCGCCGGCTGGTAGAGGATCAGCCCGGCCTTTGGCGGATCACCAAACCGGCCGTGGCGCAGCAGCATCGGCTCAACGCCGGGATCATCGTCGACAATCCAATGCTGGACATCCGCTTTAAGAATGGCCGCATGCTGGGCCGTGTGGAAGAGGGGTTCGCCTCGACCCTGACGGTCGGCGACCATATCTTCTTCGCTGGCCTCAGCCTGGAAGTGCAAAGCTTCAAGGACAGCGACATTCTGGTCCGCGCCTCGACCAAAGAGGCGCGGCTAGTCACCTATGGCGGGCAGCGGATGAGCATGACCACTCATCTTGCCGACCGGGTCCGGCACTTCCTCTCGGAGCCGGGCGAATGGCACCGCTTCCCCGACGACGTCCGCGAATGGCTTGAGGTGCAGCAGCGTCGCTCGCGCCTGCCGCAGCCCGACGAATTGCTGGTCGAAACTTTTCCGTTGGAGAAGCGCCACTACATGGTGATGTACAGCTTCGAGGGCTGGAACGCGCACCAGTCGCTCGGCATGCTGATCACCAAGCGGATGGAGAAAGCCGGGCTTAAACCGCTGGGCTTCGTTGCCAACGATTACGCCATCGCCGTCTACGGCCTGGAGCCGATCACCGATCCGGCGCCGCTGCTGTCGCCCGACATCCTGGAAGGCGAGTTCGTCGAATGGGTCGAGCAATCCATGCTGCTCAAGCGCGCCTTTCGCGAAGTGGCGGTGATCGGCGGGTTGGTCGAGCGCCAGCACCCGGGCAAGCGCAAGAGCGGCAAGCAGGTCAGCTTCTCGACCGACCTCATCTACGACGTGCTGCGCAAGTACGAGCCCGAGCATCTGCTGATGAAGGCGGCGTGGGAGGATGCCCGTGCGCGGATGACCGAACTCGGCCGTCTTGCTCGGCTCGTCGAGCGAGCCGCGAACCAGATGGTCCATGTCGCCACGGACCGGGTCACTCCGCTCGCCGTCCCGGTAATGGTGATCGTCGGCCGCGAGGCGCTGCCAGCCGGAGCCGAGGCCGACGACGCGCTGCTGGTCGAGGCGGAGGCACTGGCCGCCGAGGCCATGCGGCTGGATTGAGGACCGCGGCGCAAGCCGGGGCCCAGCCGGTAGTTGGCTGCGCCACTCTCCCCACCCGCAGCTAGACCTCCGTGCTCGCCGGGGTACAAGGCGCCATGCGCATTCTTCCCCTGCTCCTCATCCCCGCCCTGTCCGGCTGCGTCGTCGGCACCATTGCGAGCACTGCGGTGGATGTCGTCACCCTGCCGGTGAAAGCCGTCTCTGCCGGCGTCGATGCCGCGACCACCAGCCAGTCGGAAGCCGACCAGAAGCGCGGCCGCGAGCTGCGCAAGCAAGAGGAAAGTCGCGGCAAGGCGCTGCGCCGATGGCAGGAGCAGTGCCGCAAGCTGACCGCGGCCGGCCAGCCCTGCCAACCGCCGCCTGCCAGCTGAAGCTTACCGTTTCGCTGGGCCGCTCCGCGCGACCTGGTACAGCAGGTCCGCATAGAGCTTCGCCTGTTCGGCAAAACCGGCGACCTTTGGATTGCTGCTGTCGATCAGGAACCACTCGTTGGGCGCATGAGCGCCGCCGCCGCGCCCGGAGCCGAACTGCCCGGCGGGCAACTTTAGCGGGTCGCCGGTGAATACCACACCCGGCCAGCTGCCGGCGCTGCGAGCGCTCAGCGTCTGCTCGATGCCGGAGGCCGCCAGCGTGGCTCGCTCGGCCTTGATCAGCGGGCTGTTCTCGTCGGTCTCGGTCGGACTGTAGCCGCCGCTGACGTTTACTTGAATGTCCGAGAAGCCGCGCTTGGCGAGATGCGCTTTCAGCTTGGTGACCGCCTCCTCGTAGGTCATGTTTGGCACCAGCCGCAGGTCCAGCTTTGCTTCGGCCCGGCCCGGCAGCACGGTCTTGCCGCCCGGCCCCATATAGCCGCTTACCAGGCCCTGGATATTGACGGTCGGCTGCTGCGCCAACCGAATGCTGGAGGTGCGATAATCATCGTTCGCATACCAGTGCTTCAGGCCCAGGCTCTTCAGGTCGTCCGCTTCATCGCCCGCCGCCACTTCGCTGGCGATGATCTGCTTCTGTCGAGCCGATAGGGGCTTCACGTTCTCGAAATAGCCGTCGATCGCGGGCGTGTGGCCATCTTCGGTGACCAGCGTGTTGAGCGCCTTAATCAGCCGCCACGCGGGACTGTCGACACTGGCCATCAAGCTCGAATGGATATCCTTCGCCGGACCGTTTCCGGAGCGCTCGCCGCTGGAAACCAGCTGAACCTCGATCACTCCCTTAGCGCCCAGCGTCAGTCCGACGGCGCCGGTGCTACTCTGATTCGCGGATGGGATGAACACACCGACGGCCTTCGCCAGCGCCGCCTTGACCTCGGGATCGGTCACCACCTGACGAAAGTGCGGGGAGCCGATCTCCTCCTCGCCCTCCGCGACCAGCACCAGGTTGACCGGGAGCTTGGTAGCCGACGCCTTGAACGCACGAACGGCGGCGAGGAATGCGGTCTCCGGTCCTTTCTGGTTAACGGCTCCGCGCCCGACGATCGCCTTGCCTTCGCCGGGCCGATCCACCATCCGCCCCTCAAGCGGCGGCGAGGACCATTCGGCCGGATCGAAGTGCTTAACGTCGTACATGAAATAGACCGCGAGCGTGGTCGGCGCACCGGCATCAAGCGTCGCGAACACGCCGGGCACCCCTTCGGTCTTCACCACTCGCGCCTGTTGGAAGCCGGCATCCAGTGCGAGCCGGCGCATATACTCGGCGCCTTCCTGGTGATTGAGCCCCATGTTGGCGATGGTCGGCAGAGCGATCCACTGCCGCAGCCGCTCGACCGCCGCCGGTTTTGTCAGCGCGGATCGCGGCTTCGACCGGGGAAGGTGCCTTGGTCGGAGCAGCGGCGACAACCGGCTGAGCGGCGGCAATCGTTCCGCCAGCGAGCAGCAAGGACAAGATGCGCATGTGTTTTCCCGTGTTCAGGACAAGAGCGCGCAGTCTGGCCTTCCCCGTTCGCATCGTCCAGAGCACGTCATGCGGTATTTCCTCGACTGCGAGTACAACGGCTTTGGCGGCGGGCTGATCAGCCTGGCGCTGGTGCCGGAGGACCATGGCGAGGAGTTCTACGCGGTGGTGATCTGCAATGAACCACTCAACGAATGGGTCCAGCGCAACGTGCAGCCCTATCTCGATCATGTCCCGATCAGTCACCAGCACCCCCCGCAGGAGTCGATCGAGGTCGCGCATCACCTCTCCTCCTGGCTGTCCGGCTTTCCCGAAGTGGAGATCGTCGCCGACTGGCCGGAGGACATCGCGCTATTTTGCCTACTGTTGATCACCGGCAACGGCGACATGGTGGCGGTGCCCTCGCTGACCTTCCGTTTGTGGAAGCTCCCCGGCTTCTCGACCGCCCGCAACAGTGCGGTGCCCCACAACGCGCTTCATGATGCGCGATCCTTGCGCGATCATGTGCTTAGCCACTTGGAATAGCGGCGGGCTTGCGCCACAGAGCGGCTGATGGTTCCCTTTTCGTTCGCTGGCCACGACTTCCTCGCCGACCCGCAAGGCGCGCTTCACTGGCCGGCCGAGCAGGCGCTGCTGGTGGCCGACCTGCACCTTGAAAAGGCGAGCTGGTTCGCCCGGCTGGGGCAGTTCCTTCCACCCTATGATAGCCAGGCAACGCTCGCAGCCTTGACCGAGCTGGTCGACCGCACCGGGGTCAAAAAGCTCTATTGCCTCGGCGACAGTTTTCACGACCGCTTCGGCTGCGATCGGCTGCCCGAGGCCGCTCGCGCCATGCTGCTGGCCCTGACCGCTCGCCTCGATTGGGTGTGGATCATCGGCAACCACGACCCGGGGTTCGCCGACCACTGCGGCGGACGCTTGGTCGAGGCGGTTCATGTCCGCGGGCTGACCCTGCGGCATGAGGCCGACCCGCTTGATCACTCGCCCGAGCTATCGGGTCACTTCCATCCCAAGCTGCGGATCACCACCCGCGGCAAGAACGTCTCCCGCCGCTGCTACGTCGCAAGCGCGACCAAGCTGATCCTGCCAGCGTTCGGCGCGCTGACCGGAGGGCTCGACGCCGGCCATCCAGAGATCCGCAAGAAAGTCGGCAGTGAGGCGGCGGCACTAGTGCCGGTCGCCGACCGGATGCTCCGCTTCCCGCTTGCCGCCTAGATCAAGCGGGCGGGCATCAGCCCACGCACGATGTTGCCGATCTGAAAGCCCTCGGCGAGGTCTTCGGGCCTGATGTCCGCCTCAACCGCCCGGCCTTCGTCGATCAGCTTGCCGCGCAGGACGCCGGGCAGCAGACCCCTCGCGAGCGGCGGGGTCAGCAGCCTGCCTTCCCGCTCCACGAACACGCTGGTGAACGTGCCCTCGGTCACGCACCCCTCGCCATCCACGAACAGCGTCTCATAAGCCCCGCCGTCAATTCTAGCCCGGTCGTAGAAGCCGCGATCGGTGGTCTTGTAGCGCAGTCGATAATCGTCCGGCGCCACCGGCAACGGTAGCAGGGCGACGGTGACCGGCAGATGATCGGGCGCGGCGATCGGCTTTACCTCGACCGCCATGGTGCCCGTCGGCGACAGCAGCAGCCGGGCCATGCCCTTGGCCTTGCGGCCGAAGGTGGCGGCCTGCAACTCATTGCGGGCGCCATGCCGATCGTATTTGAACCCAAGCGCAAGCGCTGCCTCCCTGAGCCGGTCTAGGTGTCGGTCCAGTTCGACGATCCCTTCATGCGGATCGAAGCGCATGGTCTCGATGAGATCGACGGGAGGGTTGGCGGCGGTCACGAAAGCTCCCTTGGTGAGGCACTCGGCCCACTCATCGGCGGCTTGGCTGTCCACCACAAGCCCGGATCCGAGGCCGAGCCGCGCGCGGCCGCGGTCGTGCCCGAGCTCCAGCGTTCGGATCAGTACGTTGAACGAAGCATCTCCGCCCGCGTCGATCCACCCCATGGTCCCCGCGTAGGCGCCGCGCGGCTCACCCTCGAGCTGGCGAAGCGCCTTCATCGCGGCGACCTTCGGTGCGCCCGTAACCGAGCCGCAGGGGAAGATCGTGCGCAGCACATCGACCGCGTCCAGCCCGGGTCGAAGCTTGGCCGTCACCCGGCTGACCATCTGCCGCAGCGTCGGGTAGGTCTCGACCTTGAACAGCTCGGGTACCGCCACGCTGCCCGCTTCCGACACGCGCGCAAGGTCGTTGCGTAGCAGGTCGACGATCATCAAATTCTCGGCTCGGCTCTTCTCATCCCGGCTCAGCGCCTCCACCGGCTCCGACAAGGACGCGGTGCCCTTCATCGGCCGAGCCTCGATCACTCGGTCGCGCAAGGTGAAGAACTGCTCGGGGCTGAGGGACAGCAGCCATCCTGCCGGATGGCGTACCACCCCGCCCCAGCCGCCACCGCCAGTGCTGCGCAACCGCGCGTACAGTGCCAGCGGATCGCCCGCCAGTTGCAGGTCGCAGCCGAAGGTCAGGTTGGCCTGGTAGAAGTCGCCCGCGAACAGATGCTCCCGCACCTGCGCTGCGGCGGATAGATACTCGACCTGCCTTACCCAAGGCACCGGCGGCGATGCCCGCGCCCCCGAGCGGTCGGGGAGCCACTCGGCCGCGACTACCTCTTCGAACCCGTCGAACAGTCCGAACCACAGCAGCGGGCCGGCACGCTGGCGAGCCGACGAGGCCAACGCGGGGTGAAGCGCATAGCCTGCCTCGTACGCCATGAACCCCGCAGCATGCGCCCCAGCCCCCACCGCTTCCTGCAACGCCGCCAGTGCGGGCAGCACCTCGTCCATCTCCAGTGCTTCGATCATCTGGCTTGGCGCACGGTACAGGCGCGACAGCGGAGCGCCGGGCCGTGCATCGTCGAACAGTAGGAAGGGTTCGCTCACCCGGCCATTTGCCCGCGGCGGTGCCGTTCCGTAAAGGTCGGCTTATGCGTATCTTCCTTGCCACGGCCATCGCCACAATGCTCGCCGTCCCTGCCGCCGCGCAGCCGATCGATGCCGCCACGAGCAAGCGCATCGATCGCATCCTCAAGCGGACGCCGTTGATCGATGGTCACAATGATTTGCCGGGCGAACTGCGCGAGAAGTATGGGAGCAACGTCGACAATCTTGCGTCCGGCACCGACCGGCTACCGCAGCCGATGATGACCGACATGGCGCGCCTGCGCGCTGGCCGGCTCGGGGGTCAGTTCTGGTCGGTCTACATCCCGGCTGCGGTGACCGGTCCCGAAGCGATCAAGATGACGGCCGAGCAAATCGACATCACTCGGCGGATGATCAATGCTTACCCGAACGACCTCCGGCTGGCGCTCACCGCCGACGAGATCGTGCGCGCTCACCGCAGCGGCCGGGTTGCTTCGCTGATCGGCATGGAGGGGGCGCATCAGATCGGCGACTCCATGGCGGCGCTCCGCAGCTTTCACGCGCTTGGCGTCCGTTACATGACGCTGACCCACAACAAGACCAACAGCGTGGCCGATAGCGGCACCGACGAGCCCAGCCACGACGGCCTCTCGCCGTGGGGCGAGCAGGTCGTTGCCGAGATGAACCGGCTGGGCATGCTGGTCGACCTCAGTCATGTGTCCCCCGCCACCGCAACCGACGTGCTGCGGATTGGCCGAGCGCCGGTGATCTTCTCCCATTCGAACGCCGCTGCCGTGGCCGATCACCCCCGCAACGTGCCGGACGAGGTGCTTCGCCTGCTGCCGGCGAACGGCGGCGTCGTGATGGTGAACTTCTACCCCGTCTTCCTGTCGCAGCAGGTTCGCCAATGGAACGCCGCGCGGGCGGGCGAGGAGGCCCGGCTCAAGAACCTCTACACCTACTCGGCCGCTCTCGCGGCGGACGGCCTGAAGCGATGGGAAACCTCCAACCCACGCCCACGCGTCGGCTTGAGAGCCGTGGCCGATCATATCGAAAATATCGCGCGGGTCGCCGGCCACGATCATGTCGGCATCGGCGGAGACCTCGACGGCGTCCCATTCACAGCCGAAGGCCTGGAAGGCGTCGAGGGCTACCCGCGGCTGTTCGCTGAATTGATCCGCCGCGGCTGGTCGGACTCGAACCTTGCCAAGCTTGCCGGCGGCAACCTCCTGCGAGCGCTGCGCGGCGCCGAAGCGACCGCCCGGTCGATGAAGGACGTAGCTCCATCGATGGCAGCCCTTGAGCCAGCGACGCCGCAGCCCTAGGCTCCGCCCATGCGCACCACGATCAGTCTGGCGCTCGCCGCCGTCGCCCTGCTCGCCAACCCAGCCGCCGCTGCCGACGTGCCCAAGCCCGCGGCTCTGAAAGCGGACGGCTTGCCGCCCGTGCCGCAGGAACTCGCCGCCCGCTCGCGGCCTTACATGGAATTCCGCAGCGCCGCGTTTCAGGGCTGGAACACGCGCGACCGCTCCATGCTGGTCCGCACCAGATTCGCGAATGTGCCGCAGTTGCACAGTGTCGCCGGCCCGATGATGGACCGGCGGCAGATCAGCTTCGAAGTCGAGCCGGTCGGCGGCAGCTGGGCGCCGAGCGGCGATGTGCTGGCGGTGTCCAAGGACAATGGCGGCGACGAGTTCTTCCAGATCTACACGCTCGCCAATGGTCGCTTGAACCTGCTGAGCGACGGCAAGAGCCGCAACAACATGGGCCCCTGGAGCCATGACGGCCGCCTGCTCGGCTACAGCTCCACCCGCCGCAACGGCACCGACACCGATCTTTATGTCGTCGATCCGCGTGACCCCCGCAGCAACCGCATGGTTGCGGAGGTCAAGGGCGGCGGTTGGGCCATCGCTGACTTCGCTCCGGGCAACGCCCGCGCGGTGGTGACCGAGTACAAGTCGGTCACCAACACAGATCCGTACCTGCTCGATCTTGCCAGCGGACGCCTGACGCCGATCGGCAATCACTCCACCGACATCGCCTATGGCGGCATGCAGTTCGCGCCCGATGGTACTCTATGGGCCACAGCCGACGAGGGATCGGACGTCCAGCGGCTCGGCATTCTCGATCCGGCGAGCGGCCGCTTCAACCCCGTCAGTCCGGCGGGCCGCTGGGACGTCGACGAGTTCGACATCTCCCATGACGGGCGCACCATTGCCTTCATGACCAACGAGGCCGGCATTAGCCGGCTCTACCTGATGGACACCCGCAACCGGCGCATTCGTCCGGTCGCCTCCCTGCCGATCGGCGTTGCCGGCGGCCTGGAGTTTTCGCCTTGGGGGACGCTTGGCTTCACGCTCAACTCGGCTCGCAGCACGGCGGATGCCTATGCACTCGACCCCGCGACCGGCAAGCTCACTCGCTGGACGCAAAGCGAGACGGGGGGCGTGGATCTCAGCGGCAATCGCGACCCTGAACTGATCGAGGTCAAGAGCTTCGACGGGGAGCCGGTCTCCGGCTTCCTCTACCGTCCCGACCCACGCCGCTTTCCGGGCAAACGCCCGGTCATCATTGACATTCACGGCGGACCCGAAGGTCAGGAGCGTCCCGGCTTCCAAGGGCGCGACAACTACCTGATCAACGAACTCGGCATTGCCATCTTCCTGCCCAACGTCCGCGGTTCGACCGGCTTCGGCAAGCGCTTCGTCAGTCTCGACAACGGCTCGACCAAGCGCGAGGATTCGGTCAAGGACATTGGCGCCTTTCTGGAGCGCCTGAAGGCCGATCCGGCGCTCGATGTTGGCCGCATGGCAGTGACCGGTGGCTCCTACGGCGGCTACATGTGCTACGCCTCGGCCATCCGTTACGCCGAGACCTTTCGCGGGGCGCTGTGCAACGTCGCCATCTCTAACTTCGTCACGTTCCTGGAGAATACGCAGAGCTACCGCCGCGACCTGCGCCGGGTCGAATATGGCGACGAGCGCGACCCTGCTCAGCGGGCCAAGCTGGAGGAGATCTCGCCGCTACGCCGCATCAGTGAGATCAAGGCTCCGCTGTTCGTCGTCCAAGGAGCCAACGACCCACGCGTGCCGAAGACCGAGGCCGACCAGATCGTCGCCGCCGTTCGCGCCCGGGGAACCCCAGCCTGGTACCTTCTGGCCGACAATGAAGGCCACGGCTTCGCCAAGAAGGAGAACCAGGATTATCTGTTCTGGTCGACCCTCCAGTTCTGGCAGAACAACCTGCTCGGCGCTTCGCGAACGGCCGCCAGATGAGCCGCGCTCTCCGCCTGCTCGGCGAACATTGGTACCCGCCCCTTTTCGGTGTGATGGTCGCGGCCGTGTGGCTGCTGGCCCGCACCTCTGCCTTCATGCAGCCGGGGGGCGAGTCGGCCTTGCTGGCCGACCTGTGTCTGACCGCACCGGCCCTCTACGTTCTTTGCTATGGGCGAAGGCAGCCGCTGCGGGCCACGCTGATCCGCGCCTTGGCGATCGCCTGCGCGGGAGTCTGGCTAGCGAGCTGGCTGATCCCAGCGGCCGAGCAACGGCTGCTGCCGCAACTTGCCCCGCTCCGTTGGGCCGGCCTGGCGGTCGTTATCCTCTTCGAGATCCGCTTGGTGGTCGCGGCCACTCGAATAGCCTTCAGCGGCAAGGCAACACCTAGGCAAGTCATGGAGGCAAGCGATGCTCCCGAATGGGTTGCCCGCCTGATGCTGCTTGAAGCGCGCTTCTGGCGCGGGCTCTGGCGGGTGCTTCGTGGTCGCGGCAAGGGCAGGCAATGACCGAACCGCAACCGCCACTTCGCGCGGCGATCATCCCGGTGACGCCGCTGCAACAGAACTGCTCGCTGATCTGGTGCACGGCAACCAACCGCGGCGCGTTCGTCGATCCCGGTGGGGATCTGCCGAAGTTGCGAGCCGCCGTGCAGCAGACCGGCGTAGCGATCGAGAAAATCATCCTCACCCATGGCCACATCGATCACTGCGGCCAGGCCGGGATGCTGGCGACGGAGCTTGGCGTGCCGATCGAGGGTCCGCACGAAGCGGACCGCTACTGGATTGCCAAGCTGGAGGAGGACGGCAAGCAATATGGCATCGAGGCCAAGAGCTTCGAGCCCGATCGCTGGCTCGATCAGGGTGATGAGGTCACGGTCGGCGACCTCACTCTGGCCGTTCACCATACGCCTGGCCACACACCCGGCCACATCGTCTTCCACCATGCTCCGTCGCAGCTAGCTCTGGTTGGCGATGTCCTGTTTGCCGGCTCGATCGGCCGGACGGACTTTCCATTGAGCGATCATCAGGCCTTGCTGGACTCGGTCAAGCGGCGGCTGTGGCCGATGGGCGACGAGACGGTGTTCATTCCCGGCCACGGCCCTGCCTCGACCTTCGCCCGGGAGCGGGCGTCCAATCCATTCGTCGGCGACCGCGCGCTGGCCGCGGCCTGATGCGGGTTGCTTCCTGACAGCAGATCGCTATAGGCGGGCCCGTTCGCGACGATCCTTCGCCGCCGCGGGTTCGCCCGTCGAGCCAAGGCGATGGTCGTCGCTTTATCTTTTGAACCAACACGAGAACAGGTGCCGCAATGGCCGTCCCCAAGAGAAAAACCTCGCCCTCGAAGCGCAACATGCGCCGCAGCCACCATGCGCTGAGCCCAGTGAACTTCCAGGAATGCGCCAATTGCGGTGAATTGAAGCAGCCACACAACCTGTGCATCGCTTGCGGCCATTATAACGGCCGCGAGATCGTCTCGACCGAGGCCTGAGCGGCTTTCAGTCCGTGACCCGCGACCCGGATAGCGCCGGCAACATCGGGGCGCCGCGGATCGCGATCGACGCCATGGGAGGTGACTCCGGTCCGGCCGCGATGCTGGGCGGGGTGGCGCGCGCCCTCAAGGCCGACCGCTCGCTGCGCTTTCTGGTGGTTGGAGACGAGGCCCGCACCCGCCCCGAGTATGACCGGCTTGCGCTGCCGGCTGGCTCCGTCGACCTGCTCCACGCTCCCGATGCGATCGAAGGTGCGGAGAAGCCAAGCGCGGCGCTACGCCGCGCTCGGACCACCTCCATGGGCATGGCGATCCATGCGGTGAAGTCCGGCCAGGCGGATGCCGCCCTGTCTGCCGGCAACACTGGTGCGCTGATGGCCATTGCCAAGCTTGCACTGCGAACCATGCCGGGCATCGACCGGCCGGCATTGGCCGCCCTGTTGCCGACCCTTGGCGAGCACGACCTCATCATGCTCGACCTCGGCGCCAACACCGAATGCGACGCGCAGAACCTCGTTCAGTTCGCCGTCATGGGCGCGGCCTATGCCCGTGCGGTGGTCGGCATGAAGAAACCCCGCGTGCGCTTACTCAACATCGGCACGGAGGAGCTGAAGGGCACCGACGAGCTGAAGGAAGCGGCCGCCCTGCTGCGGGAAGCGAGTTATCTGCCGCTGCAGTTCGACGGCTTCACCGAGGGGGACCAGCTGTCGCGCGGCAAGACCGATGTGGTGGTGACCGACGGCTTCTCCGGCAACATCGCCCTCAAGACCGCGGAGGGCACCGCCCGCTTTGTCACCGACCTGCTCAAGCGGGCGTTCACCTCTTCGCTCCGCTCCAAGGCGGGCTTCGCGCTGAGCCGTCCGGCGCTGCACATGCTGAAGGTCCATCTCGATCCCAACAATCACAACGGCGCGGTTTTCCTTGGGCTCAACGGGCTGGTCGTGAAGAGCCACGGCAGCGCCACGGCCAAGGGGGTTGCCAACGCAATCCGCGTTGCCGCCTCAATGGTTCGCAACGACATCACTCGCGGCATCTCCCACGACCTCGACAAGTTTCAGGCGCACGCGTTTGCGGCGAGCGAGGCGGCCAAGTGACTCGCCGGGCCGTGATCCAGGGGGTCGGGTCGGCCCTGCCACAACGCCGCGTCGACAATGCCGAACTTGCGGTTCAGGTCGACACTTCCGACGAGTGGATTGTCGAGCGCACCGGTATCCGGACCCGCTATATCGCGGGCGAGGGTGAAACCACCGCCACGCTTGCGGCTGAGGCCTGTCGCCGGGCATTGGCGGAAGCAGGCATGGAGCCGGGCGAGATCGACCTTATCGTGCTGGCGACTGCCACGCCCGACCAGACCTTTCCGTCGTCAGCCACCAAGGTCCAGGCGATGCTCGGCATCGCCGACTGCATCGCGTTCGACGTCCATGCCGTCTGCACCGGCTTTCTCTATGCCTTGTCCGTTGCCGACGCGATGATCCGCGCCGGCAACGCCTCCTCCGCGCTAGTGATCGGCGCGGAGACGTTCAGCCGCATTCTCGACTGGGAGGACCGCGGCACCTGCGTCCTGTTTGGGGACGGCGCCGGAGCGGTCGTCCTCAAGGCCGAAGAAGGCGGGACGCGCGGCATTCTCGCGACTCGCCTCCACGCCGATGGGCGGCATGGTGACATGCTTTATGTGGATGGCGGACCCTCGACCACCGGCACCGTGGGCAAGCTGCGCATGAAAGGCCGCGAGGTCTTCCGTCATGCGGTGGTCAACCTCGCCGACGTGCTGAACGAAGTGTTGGAGGTCGCTGGCCTGACCAGTGACCAAGTCGATTGGGTTGTTCCGCATCAGGCCAATGCCCGAATTATCGATGCCACCGCCCGCAAGCTGGGGCTCAGCCCCGAGCGGGTGGTCCTGACGGTCGATCGTCATGCCAATACTTCAGCGGCCTCCGTTCCGTTGGCGCTGGACGTGGCCGTCAAGGACGGGCGCATCAAACAGGGTGATTGTGTCGTCTTGGAAGCGATGGGCGGTGGCTTTACTTGGGGCGCTGCCGCTTTGCGCTTTTGATATTACTGAGGAAATGTGCTTCTTTGTCGCGTTGCCGACAAAGATTATGTACTAGCATGGTATGTCGCGGGGGCGACGAGCAGCAGGGCGGAGATTGATAATGGCCGACGCGGGTGTAGCCCGGACTGGGCGCGATAGTGAGATGCACGGCGGAACGCTCACCAGAGCGGACCTCAGCGACGTTGTGCATCGCAAGCTCGGCCTGTCTCGAGCCGAGTCGGCTGGCATGGTCGAGCGGATGCTTTTCCATTTGTGTGCATCGCTGTCCGATGGTGAGAACGTCAAGATTTCCGGGTTCGGCAGTTTCATTCTGCGCGACAAGGGTGAGCGGGTTGGCCGCAACCCGAAAACGGGCATTGAGGTGCCGATCGCGCCGCGGCGGGTGATGACCTTTCGCGCCAGCCAGACCATGCGCGACCGGGTCGCGCGCGACTCGTAAGGCAGCTTCGCCATGGCCCTGGGCAAGGCGCCCGACGCCTTCCGGACCATCGGCGAACTGTCCGAGGAACTCGGCATCGCGCAGCACATCCTGCGCTACTGGGAGACCAAGTTTCCCCTTAAACCGCTGCAACGCGCGGGCAACCGACGTTACTACCGTCCGGCCGATATCGCACTGGTCCGGCGCATCCACCAGTTGCTGACACAAGAGGGCTACACCATCCGCGGTGTGCAGAAGCTGCTTCGGGACGGTACCGCCGGGGCAGAGGACACACCGGCCATTCCGCTCGGCGATGGCTTAGGCTCAGCGGTCTCGGCCGATGAGCTCCGTAGCTTGCGGCAGCGGCTGGCCGACGCTCTCAACGGCTAACATCCGCACCGAATCAATCGCTTCATCCAGGGGTACCCGGCGCACCGCGACGCCGGGCGGAAATGCGCTTAGCAGCCGCGATGGGCAAGCGGCTGACAGGATCACGAACTTGCCCCGGTCTCCATGCCGCCGGATCAAGCGGCCGAACGCCTGCGCCAGTCGGGCTTTCACCACCCGATCGTCGTAAGCGGAGCCGCCGCCAACCATTCGTCGGGCGGCATGCAGCACCGTCGGTCTGGGCCAGGGCACCCGCTCCATCACCACCAGGCG
This sequence comes from uncultured Sphingomonas sp., assembly GCA_902806295.1. Lineage (GTDB taxonomy): Bacteria > Pseudomonadota > Alphaproteobacteria > Sphingomonadales > Sphingomonadaceae > Sphingomicrobium. The sequence continues at coordinate 16,413 of CADCWB010000043.1, forward strand.
CAGCGACTCGCCCGGCACGTCCACCCCGTCGCGAAGAGCATCGGTGCCGAGCAGGCTGGCGCGCGGATCGTCGCGGAAGATGTCGACCAGCGTGCCAGTATCGATTGGGTCGACATGCTGCGCCAGCAGCGGCAGTCCGGCGCGCGCCAGACGATCGGCAATGCGGGCATGCACCGCCTTCAGCCGCTGGATAGCCGTGAACAGTCCCAAGGTTCCGCCGCCCGCCGCCTCGATCAGGCGCGCAAAGGCGCCGGCCAGCGCGGGAAGGTCGTTGCGACCGATGTCCGTCACGACGAGGACCTCGGCCGCGCTGGCGTAATCGAACGGGCTTGCCGCCTCGAACCGCTGCACCGCCGGGAGGTGCAGGGCTCCGGTGCGGGCATCGGCGGCCTCCCAGCCGACATCGCCGCCGCGCAGCGTGGCGGAGGTCACCAGCACGCCATGTGCTGGCGTTAGCACCGTCGCCGCGAGCGGCCGGGTCGGGTCCAACCAGCGCCGCTGCAGGCCGATGTCATATTCCCGTCCGTCGACCCGGTCGACGTTCAACCAGTCGACGTAGTCCGGATCGGCTTCACTCCCGATGCGCGCCAGCAGCTGTGCCCAAGCCGCCAGTGTTCCGCCGCGCCAGCTCAGGCCCGCGATGGCACCCTCGACGCGCGCCCGGGCCGCGGAGTCCAGCCAGTCCGGCGCGTCCTCCAGCACCGCCTCCAATCTCCGCGACAAGGCTGCCAGCGGGGTGCCCAGCGCTTCCAGCGCCTCCAACGCCTCGGCGGCCGCCGACACCAGCGCACCGTCCGGCTCGGCCAGTTCCGTTTCCAGCCCATAGCCGGCATCCTGGGCCCGTGCCCGCGCGTATACCGTTCCCCGCACCGCCGACAGCAGGCGCTCGACGGGCCCGAACGGAGCGCCTTCTGCGATGCGGCCGATCCATCCGTCGGACGGCAGCCCCCGCGCCGCTTCCACCGCCCCGTCCAACGCCGCCGCACCGGCATCGTCGTACGAGCACACGTCCAGCAGTCGCGCCGCCAGGCCCCGTCGCCGGCCACGGCTGCTCTTTTCCGGCCCGACGATCCAGCGCCTGAGCTCGATCGCTTCCTGTCCGGTCAGTGCCACGGCGAAGGTCGAGTCGGCCGCATCGAACAGATGATGGCCTTCGTCGAACAGGATGCGCTCGGGCGGCCGCTGCATCCTCGCCCGGGCAGCGTTGACCATCACCAGCGCGTGGTTGGCGATCACCAGGTCGGCGTCGCGGCTGGCTCGTTCGGCCCGCTCGATGAAACAACGGCGGTAATGCGGACAGCCGGCATAGACGCACTCGCCGCGCCGGTCGGTCAGGGCCGTGGCACCGGCCCGCCGGAACAGGCTCGGCAGCCAGCCCGGCAGGTCACCGCCGACCATGTCACCATCCTTGGTATAGGCCGCCCACCGGCCGACCAGTTGAGCCAGCACCGCAGCGCGGCCGGAGAACGCTCCTTGCAGCGCATCCTCCAGGTTCAACAGGCAGAGATAATTCTCTCGGCCCTTCCGCACGACGATCCGGCGCTTGCGCTCCTCAGGATCGGCGAACAGCCGGGCGCCTTCCGCGTCCAATTGCCGCTGCAGCGCCTTGGTATAGGTCGACACCCACACTGCCCCGCCCGCCTTCTCCGCCCACAGCGAAGCCGGCGCGAGATAAGCCAATGTCTTACCGATGCCGGTCCCGGCCTCGGCCAGCAGCAGATTGGGCGTATCCGTTTGGTCGCGTGGCGCGAACACTTTGGCGACGGCCGCGGCCAGCGCCTGCTGGCCGCCGCGCGCTTCGGCTCCGCTGCCGGTGAGCGCTGCCAGCTTTGCTTCCGCTTCGCCGTCACCGAGCCGCACCGTGCGGGGTGGCGGTCGCTCGGCAGCGTCTTCCCACGAGGGCAGGCGCGAGAACAGCATCCGCTCGCCTCGCTCCGGTCGTGGCAGCCGCTGGCCGACCAGCCCGGCCCAGCCCCAGCCAAGCCGGTGCAGCGTCGCATTGCTGGTCCACGCGCCTTCGCGTTCGGGCCAGTCGTCGGCCAGCCGTGCTAATAGCGTTTCAGCCAGTCGCGGCAGCAGCGCCGCCGCTGCCGCATCGCTCGTCGGCGGGGCAAGATCGAACGCCTTCGACAGCCCGGCGACCGTCGGCACGGCGAAGCGTGCCGGATGCACGAACGCAAACAACTCCAGCAGGTCGAGCCCGGAGAGCTCAGGGTAGCCAAGCCGTTGCCCGATCAGCGGTGCATTCAAGAGGATGTGCGGAGTCTCCGCCGCCCGTGCGATCGCCTCGCCTCGCGTCGCCTCGCGCGCCTGCCCGTCCGCCCCGGTCAGCCAGATGCCGGCGTGGGTTGCGTGCAACGCGGGAAGAAGCAAAGGAGCAGACACTCTACGCCATGTGGCCAGGCGAGAACGAAAGGGCAACAGTGGACAGCGAATTCCAGGCCGCGGCGATAACTTCGAAGGCTTGGCCGTTCGAAGAAGCGCGCAAGCTGCTCAAGCGCTGGCCCGGCGGCAAGCCCGGTGGCGCGCCCATGATCTTCGAGACAGGCTATGGGCCCTCCGGCTTGCCGCACATCGGCACCTTCACCGAAGTGCTCCGCACCAGCTGGGTGATGCACGCCTATCGAACGTTGACGGGCGGAGCGCCGACCCAACTGATCGCGTTCAGCGACGACATGGACGGTCTGCGCAAGGTGCCTGAAAACGTGCCGAACGGCGAGGTGCTGCGCGAGCAGCTCGGTCGCCCGCTGACCAAGGTGCCCGATCCATTCGGCGAATACCCAAGTTTCGCCGACCACAACAATGCCATGCTGCGTCGCTTTCTGGACCGCTTCGGGTTCGACTACGAGTTCTTGAGCGCGACCGATTGCTACGCCTCCGGCCGGTTCGATCCGACGCTGCGCGAGGTTCTCCGCCGATTCGATCACATCCTGGCGGTCATGCTCCAGACCCTGCGCGAAGAGCGCCGCCAGACCTACTCGCCCGTCCTTCCGATTTCGCCCACCACAGGCCGGGTGCTTCAGGTTCCGGTTCGAGTGGTGGACCCGGAAGCCGGCACGATCGCGTTTACCGACGAGGACGGGAGCCAAGTCATCCAGACCGCGCTGGGCGGCATGGCCAAGCTGCAGTGGAAGGTCGATTGGGCCATGCGCTGGGTCGCGCTGGGCGTCGATTACGAGATGGCCGGCAAGGACCTGATCGACAGCACCATTCAGTCCGGCAAGATCGCCCGAGTGCTCGGGGGCCGCCCGCCCGAAGGCTTCAACTACGAGATGTTCCTCGACGAGCGCGGCGAGAAGATCTCCAAGTCCAAGGGTAACGGGCTCGGGCTCGACGAGTGGCTCAAGTACGGCAGCGAGAAGAGCCTGGAGTTCTACCTTTACCGCGAGCCGAAAAAGGCCAAGAGCCTGCACCTCGGCCTGATCCCACGTGCGGTCGACGAATATTGGCAGTTTCGCGAGAAGTGGCCCGAGCAGCCGGCGGACCAGCGCCTCGGCAATCCCGTGCACCACATTCACGACGGCGCGGTGCCGGAGCCTTACCGGTTGCCGGTCAGCTTCGGCTTGCTGCTGAACCTGACCAGCCTGCCCGGCTGCCAGGAGAAGGCCACCGCGTGGAAGTTCGTCCAGCGCTACGCTCCCGGAACGACACCCGAGAACGATCCCGAGCTCGACGAGCTGATCGGCCTGGCCGTCAACTACGCCCGTGACTTCGTCGCTCCGACCCTCAAGCGGCGGGCTCCCGTCGGGCATGAAGTCGACGCCCTCAGAGACTTTGACGCTCTCCTCGCTGAAATATCGGACGACACAAGCGCCGAGGACATCCAGAACAAGGTGTTCGAGATCGGCAAGCGCTATCCGTTCGAGAGCCTTCGGCACTGGTTCCAGGCGCTTTACGAGACCTTGCTGGGGAGCAGCCAGGGTCCGCGCATGGGCAGCTTCATCGCGCTCTATGGGGTGGAGAACAGCCGCAAGCTGATCGGCGAGGCGCTGGCTTCAGCCTAAGCTCTGGCTGACGCTAACCCGATCCTAACCGCTGGCCGCTAGTCGCGGCTAATGGCCAAGCCGCTGCAATCGCCCAAGCAAGCCGTCGATCTGGCGCGGCGCGGTGGAACGGTGTCGCGCATCCGCCGCGATCCGCCGCCGCCGCCCAAGAAAGTGGCCAGCCGCCGCTCGCGCGAGCGGGAGCAGCTGGTGATGGTGGTCGGCGTGCTGTCGTTCGCCCTGGCCCTGTTCGCCATCCTGATGGGGCTGAGCCTGTACGGCGGCTGGAGTCCGGGCCATTATACGATAGCGATCGACACGAGCTGACGCGGGCTCAGCCCGTGGGTGCCGTTCCCGGCCGCAAGTAGGCGAACATGTGCGGCACATAGTCGACCTTGCCGAGCGGCACGCCGGCCTGGCGGAGGATGGCCTAGGCGGTCAGCTGATGGAAGGCAGCCTGCGGCAGGGCCCAGTCGCGGACGTAGGTCTCGCCGGTCATGTCGAACACCATGCCGGTGGGCAGTTCATGCGCGATCGGCCGGTCGGCGGCGGCGGCGAGCTCGTCCGGGCCGATGGAAGCAAGGAGATCGAGCGCTTCGGCCACGCGGGCGCGGGCCGCGGCCCAGCCGCCAGGCTGCTCTCCACCGTCGCGACCTTCCTGCCGGACCTGGAGCACGGCGTCCGGCGCCGGCTCACCCCGTAGCCGATACACCGGCTCCTGCGCCTGAAAAGGCGAGGAAGCGCAGCTGCGTGGTCAACGGAAACATGTCCGGCGCGAGCCGTAGCGCGAGCAGCGCGTCCGGAGCCTCCCCGCGCCCAGCCGCGAACTCCTCCGCCTTGTCGAGCCAACCGGAAACGGCGCGGAGTTGGTTTGTGAGGCTTGGGATGAGGAGTGCGGTGAGATTCATGATCTTGCCTGTGGGTCCGATGAGCGTGCCGAATTTCATGGGTTTACCGGTCTGTCCAGTAGACTACTCCGCCGCCACCCCGGCCGCCTCGAACAACCCACCCTCGTCGCCGCCCTCGTTCGCCGCTTCGTCCGGACCGGCCTTGGCCTTCATCCGGCGGTCGAAGTTGTCCCACACGCTGTTCCAGTCGCCGCGGGTCGCCGCCTTCGAATATTCCGTTGCGCGGGTTTCGAAGAAGTTGGCGTGCTCGACGCCGTTCAAGAGCGGGGCGAGCCAGGGGAGCGGGTGCTCGTCGATCATGTAGACCGGCTGGAAACCGAGCTGGCCCAGGCGCCAGTCGGCGATGTAGCGGATGTACTTCTTGATCGCCTTGGGGGTCATGCCCTCGACCGGGCCCATTTCGAAGGCCAGGTCGATGAAGGCGTCCTCCAGCCGGACGGTCTTCTGGCAGGCCTCGATGATCGAGTCCTTGACCGCCGGGGTCAGGCAGTCGCGTTCCTTCACGAAGGTGTGGAACATCTTGATGATGCCCTCGCAGTGGAGGCTCTCGTCGCGGACCGACCAGCTGACGATCTGGCCCATGCCCTTCATCTTGTTGAAGCGCGGGAAGTTCATCA